>CAIKLQ010000699.1 GCA_903828255.1 uncultured Verrucomicrobiota bacterium | reverse complement strand
GGACACAATGAGCGCGAGGTCGCGTTTCTTGCCCTTCTGCGAGCCTTTGCCCGTGCCGAGGCGTTTGATGTCACAGAATACACCGCTTGCGAGAAAGCCTTGCGGCGCGGTGACGGATCCTTCGATGGGTTTGAGTTTTGTTTTCATCTCGATCTTAACTTGCCGACGCATCTTGTATTTCAATTTCCCCGCGCAGGTAAAGCACGGCTTTGCCGCCGATGTGGACGCGATCCCCCGCGAGTTCACAGAACAGTTCGCCGCCGCGTCGCGAAATCTGCCGGGCAAAGAGCTTGGTCTTCCCCAGCCGCTGCGCCCAATACGGAATCAAGGTGCAGTGCGACGAGCCGGTGACGGGGTCTTCGTCAACGCCCGCGCCCGGAGCGAAAAAGCGCGAAACGAAATCGGAATCGCCGCCCGGCGCCGTGGCGATAATGCCAAGACTATCGAGGGTTTTCAGCGCGGCGAAATCTGGATTCAACGCGCGGACCTCCGCTTCGTTGGTGAAGACGGCCAGATAATCGCGCGCTTTCGAGATTTCGACCGGGCGGGCGCCGAGTCCCCGCGTCAGCGTCTCCGGAGCGACGCAGGGTGCGCCGGGTCGCGTGGGAAAATCCAACGTGAACAATCCGGCTGCGTCATGGAAAACCGCCAAGACTCCGCTGTGCGAATGGAAGCGAATTGGGTTCGTGCGAACACCCAGCTCGGTGTTGAGAGCGAACGCCGCCGCCAGCGTAGCGTGGCCGCAAAGGTCAATCTCGATGGTGGGCGTGAACCAGCGCAGTTCGTAGTCGTCGCCGCGCGCGACGAGGAAGGCAGTTTCCGCCAGATTGTTTTCCGCGGCGATGTTTTGGAGCGTGACGTCGGCCAGCCACGCCGGCAGCGGGCAGACAGCGGCGGGGTTTCCGCCGAAGACCGCGCCCGTAAAGGCGTCAATTTGGTAAAGAGGCAGTTTCATTCTTTGGAACGCCGGTTTCCGCCTGGGCCTGTTTGGATAATTCCAGGAACGCGCCCGGTCGAAGACCGGCGCTCCGCTCAGACGAGGCCCGTGGTCTCCGGGAATCCGCACAGCAGGTTCATGCTTTGCACGGCCTGGCCGCTGGCGCCTTTGACGAGATTATCCTCGGCACTCATCACGATCAGCCGCCCCGTGCGCGAATCGAGCCGCCAGGCAATTTCGCAGACGTTCGTGCCCACTACGTTCTTGGTGTCCGGCAACGCCTTGCCTTCGAGCACGCGGACGAAGGGTTCGTTGCCGTAGGCGGCGGCGTAACAGGCGGCGATCTTCTCGCCAAACTTGGCGGCGCCGGCGGCGTCGCTGAAATCCTCCGTCGGCGCGAGATAAAGCGTGGTGAGGATGCCGCGATTCACCGGAATCAAGTGCGGCGTGAATTGGATCACGACGTTCGTGCCTGCCGCCAGCGAAAGTTGCTCCTCGATTTCCGACAAGTGCCGGTGCTTCGGCAAACCGTAGGGACGAACGCTTTCGTTGCACTCGCAGAACAAATAATCCACTTCCGCTTTCCGCCCCGCGCCGCTCACGCCGCTCAGCGAATCGGCGATGATGCCGGCGGATTTGACGAGGCCAGCCTTCAGCAGCGGAATGGTCGGCAGCAAAATGCTGGTGGGGTAACAGCCCGGCGCGGCGATCAGCGATGCCTGCTTGATTTGGTCACGATAAACTTCCGGCAGCCCGTAAACAGACTTGGCGAGCAGTTCGGGCGCGGGATGGTCGTGGGCGTAGAATTCCTTGTAAATCGCGGCGCTCTTGAGCCGAAAGTCCGCGCTGAGATCAATCACCACGCAGCCGGCCTGCACCAGCGGCACGGCGTATTCCGCCGCAACCCCGTGCGGCAACGCGAGAAACACGATGTCCGCCTGCGTCGCCAGAAGTTCGGCACGGGGCTCGGAGAAGCGGAGCAGTTTCGATTTCGGATAGTTGGCGAATTTCGGGAAAACCTGGGCGACCGTTTGCCCGGCGCTTTGGCGCGAGGTAACGGCAACCAGTTCCGCCTGCGGATGGTTGAGCAGCAGGCGGACGAGTTCCTCGCCCGAATAACCGGAGGCCCCGACGATGGCGATATTTTTCATAATTCTTAGTCAACAGTCCGCAGTCGGTGGTCACTAGCAGAGGGGCCGCGCGAATCCGCCAACGACGGACCTCGGACTACTGAGCCCAATCTCCACAAACAAAAACCCCGCCGGATTGAACCAGCGGGGCTTGAAAGTTTCCAGTACGATTAACGCTTGCTGAACTGGTAACGCTTGCGCGCGCCGGGTTGGCCGTATTTCTTGCGCTCGCGCATCCGTGAATCGCGCGTGAGGAAGCCCTCGGCCTTGAGAGCGGGCCGGAGGGTGGCGTCGAATTTGAGCAGCGCACGCGAGATCCCATGCCGCACCGCGCCAGCTTGGCCGTTCGGACCGCCGCCGGAAACATTTACCTTCACGTCGAGTTTCTCGGTCGTGCCGGTAACAGTGAGCGGGTGGGACACGACACCGCGCAGGGTATCCAGCGGAAAATAGGATTCAAACGCCCGTCCGTTGACGGTGATCTTGCCAGTGCCGGTGGCGAGGCGCACCCGGGCGACGGCGGTCTTTCGGCGACCAGTGCCGAGGTATTCAGGAGTTTTGATTTCTGCCATGGCTGTTTTCGCGTTGCGGGTTCAGATCAGTTGGCGACTTTGAGCGTCGCGGGTTGCTGCGCGGAGTGCGGATGATCCGGGCCTTTGTAAACTTTGAGCTTGGTCAGCAACTGGCGGCCGAGGCGGTTCTTGGGGATCATGCCTTTCACCGCGTGATGGATCAATTCCTCGGGCTGGGAGGCCCGGACCTGCGCCACGGAACGGAACTTCTCGCCGCCTTTCCACCCGGAATAACTCATGAATTCCTTGGCGGTTTCCTTGTCGCCGGTCACTTTGACTTTTTCCGCATTGACGACCACGACAAAGTCGCCTGCGTCCAGATGGGCGGTGTAAACCGGCTTGTCCTTACCGCGAAGAATGTTCGCGACCTGGACGGCGAGGCGTCCGAGCACGGCGCCGTCGGCGTCAATAATGCGCCATTTACGCTCGTCTAAATTCACTTTTGGCAAATACGTTTTCATGTCTTTCCCGTTCAAAGGGCGCAAAAATTAGCAGAGGAGGGAGTGAAGTCAATAGCGCATTTCGAGACTTTGAAAACGCAATCAAAACACAGTCGGCGTGCCTTCCTCCAAAATCCGCACATGGCTGGCGAGGTTTTCTTCGCGGGCAATGGCCTGCAACCAGCGCGGCGGTTCGTCCATCGCCTCGAAGGAGAGCCGGAACGTTCCGTAGTGCATGGGCACGAGTTGTTTGGCCCGCAGGTCTTTGAAAGCGCGCACGGCTTCGTCCGGCCCCATGTGAACGTGCCGAAAGGTTTCCGGGTGATACGCGCCGATGGGCAACAGAGCCACATCCGGCGCGAGGCGCTCACCGATTTCCTTGAAACCCTCAAAGTAGGCGCTGTCGCCGGCGTGATAAATTTTCCGGCCCTGATGTTCGAGTACGAAACCGCCGTAGCCGCGGTGATGATCATGTAACGTCCGCGCGCCCCAGTGCTTGCTCGGGGTCAACGTAACCTGCCAATCCTTCGGTCCAAAACTCTCCCACCACTCGAGTTCGATGATGCGGGCGAAGCCCAGATTGTGCGCGAGGTCGCCCACGCCCCAGGGCATGACGCCGATTTTCGGATGGGGCAGCCGGCGCAAGGTCGGTCGGTGGAAATGATCGAAGTGCGCATGGGTCAGCAGCACCAGATCAATCGGCGGCAGGTCTTGGATTTTCAGTCCGGAGCGCTTGATGCGTTTGAGCAGGAAAAGCCAGTTCGCAAAATTCGGATCAATCAGCACGTTCAAATCCGTGAACTGAATCAGGAACGAAGCGTGGCCGATCCAGGTGATCGCCACCTGGCCGCGCGTGAGTTTGGGGAACACGGGCTTTTGATGTTCCCCCGTGCGCCGCGTGAGCAACGCCTTCCAGACGAGTTCGCGAAAAAAAACTCGCGGACTGAAATGATTCGCCGGCGTCAGGTCCTTGAAGGACTTCGGCAATTTCCGCTTGGGCGGAACGGGGCGATGGGTCGCGGGCTTCGTCGTTGCAGGTTTCGTCATATCACGCGGGCCAGCCTACCGGCGACGCGGCTTGAATAAAACCCAAATGCGCCCGTCACATACACAATTCGGTCAAACGAAAGGCAAAACATGAAGAAAATACTGGTAGTCGGAGCGGTGCTGGCGCTTGCGGGAACCCAACCTCAAACCGCCCGAGCCGGAGATTGTGAATGGGCGACGGCAGGGAAAATTTTGACAGGCGTAGCCGTCGGGGCGGTGATTGCGAGCGCAGTGAACGCACGGGCCGATTGTTCAGTTACGTATTACAGTGGGCCAGGCTACGCGTACTGCCCGCCGCCCGCCTCGGTGGTTTGCGCCCCGCCGGTGATGTATATGCCGCGACCGGTGGTGGGGTATCGTCCGCTGGTGGTTTGCGCTCCGCCGGTGGTCGCGGGGCGTTACGGGCACGGCTACCGCCACGGCCACGGGCCCGGACCTCACGACCGTTGGTGAGCTTTGGTGGCGAACCGGGGAAACAATGCACTCCCGTCCCGCGTGTCTGCGGAACGGGATTTTTATTTTTTACGCCGCCCGGAACAGGTACAACCCCCGGCATGGGCGAACTCGACAAACAACTTGATACTTTTTTGCGCCAGCGGCCGAAGCTGGGGCAAGACGTTTACATTGCCAGCCGGGCCGTGGTTTTTGGCGCCGTGACGATCGGCGATCACTCCAGCGTTTGGTTTCACACCGTGCTGCGGGGCGACATCAATCGCATCGTGGTGGGCCATCATACGAACCTTCAGGACAACTCCGTGTTGCATGTGGCGGATGGGCTTCCTTGCCTCGTGGGCAGTTGGGTCACGGTCGGGCACGGCGCGGTTGTTCATGCTTGCACGGTGGGGGACGAAGTGCTCGTCGGCATGGGCGCGGTGATTCTCGACGGCGCGATCGTGGGTGAGCAATCGCTCATCGGCGCGAAGGCGCTGGTCACGTCAGGAACGATAATTCCGCCCGGCTCGCTGGTGCTCGGGGCGCCCGCAAAAGTCATTCGCGCCCTGACGACGGAAGAACGGGCCAAATTGAAATGGTGGGCGCAGAAATACGTGGACAATGGTGCGTATTGTTTGAAACACGGGATCAACGTCGGCGGCCCGCTGGCGCCCAACGAAAGCGCAAACCCCGGTTAAACCGGGCGCGCACCGCGAGCAAAATCTTGCCACCCCGCTACTGAACTACCGCGATGCCGGGCCGATTGAATGTATTTCAAAGGGCGATGCTCCTGTGGGATGAGCTGCACCCCTACAACGCTTTCCACGTGGTGCGGGTGTTTGCGCCGCTGGAACTGGCGCGACTCGGCGACGCGGTCAATCGCACGCTAGCGGCGCACAAGTTGGGGAAGGTGACGTTGAATCCGGATGTCGGCACGTTTCATTACGCCGGCGGCAACGCGAATTGCGAAATCAAGATCGTCAAGGTCGGCGCCGACCCGCGCGCCGATCTGGCCGCCGAAGCCACGCGCCAACTGAACACGCCGTTCCCCCGCGACCAGAGCTTTCTTCCGTTTCGTTTCTTCGTGGCGGCCGGAAAGGAATCCTTCTTTCTTGGCTTGGTCTATTTCCATGCGGTGGCGGATGGCGAAGCCGTGGTCAACCTCCTGAAGCATCTCGTGGATTCGTACCAGGGCCCGGGGGCCGCGGCGGCGGCGGCGCCGGAACTTTATCCCCCTCCGCGCGACGGCTTGTTGTTTCGTGATCCGGGATTGTTCGCCAGGAAAATTCTCGCCATCGCCGTCCAGTTGCGAACCCTGCGCCGCACCCGCCGCGTTCCGTGCCGCAACCTGAAGGACATGGGCAACGCCGTCCTGTTCTTTTCCCTGACGCCAGAGGAGTTGCGAGCCCTACTTCAGGCGGGCAAAGCGTGGAATGTCACGCTCAACGACCTGTTCCTCGCCCTGCTGCTGCAAGGATTTTCATCGCAGCTTCCCGCGCCACCACCGGATTCGCGGCGCACGAAGCTGGCCCTCGGCTGCATCGTAAATCTCCGCAAGGAGCTGGGGCTCGCCGGGCGGCAGGTGTTCGGACTTTTTCTGGGTTCGTTTGTGGTCACCTGCGAGCCGCAGGCGCAACTCCCTTTGCGGGAGCTGGCGCAGGCGGTTCGCCAACAAACCGCGCGGATCAAAGCGAATCGGCTTTCCGTCGGGACGCCGCTGGAATTACGCTTTGCGCGGCTGCTGCTCCGGGTTTTTTCGCTGGAGCGGCGCAAGAAGTTTTACCAGAAGAATTACCCCCTTTGGGGGGGGCTTACGAACATGAACCTAGATGCGATCTGGCAACCACAGCCCGGCGCCCGACCGGTGGATTATTTCCGCGCGGTTTCGACGGGGCCGGCCACGCCCCTGGTTTTGTCCCTCACCACGATTGGCGGCGGCGTGAACATCGGGCTGAGTTATCGCACCGCCTGCTATTCCGCGCCGGAAGTGGAACAGGTGAAAAGTTGTTTTCTGGAGTCGATCCGCCAATTATGAAATCCGGCATGAGAACCAATACGCTTGGCCTCGGCACCTTTTGTTTCGGACTGTTGTTGTCCGGTTGTGGATCCTACTACCGCCACGGGCTTGACCCCGCACGCGTGCAGGAGATTGAGGCGACGGTCCTGGCCCCGGCGCCCGCACCGAGCCGGGAACGGGAGGATCAGATTTTGGCCCTGAACCCCGAACACGTCACGGGACGGGAGGTCCGCGAGGTGCTTGCCGGAATGCCCGCGCCCCATTTCTTCAACCTTCACGGCGGCCTTGCGCGGGTGATTCCGCGCCTCGTTTCCTTCTCCGAGTTCCTGATCGGGATGGGTTATCCGGGCCAGTGCATCACCAATCCCTCCGATGGCACTTACAGTTTCAGTTGTTATGAAAGCGCCGACAAAATTGCGGGCGTGGTCGCCTGGTACTACGAGCGCGATGGGCTACGGCCCATGCTCACCGGGCACAGCCAGGGCGGCATGCAAGTGGTGAAAGTCTTGCACCGGCTCGCGGGTAAATCCCCGCTTCACGTCTGGAATCCCCTGACGTGGCAGGAAGAAAAACGCTGCGAAATCACCGATCCCCTGACCGGAAAATTCCGTCCGGTGGCCGGGTTGGAGGTTTCGTTTGCGAGCGCGCTCGGGGCGGGCGGCTTGACCCGCATGCTCCCGAACCAGTGGGACATGAACGCCCGCTTACACGATGTCCCGGACTCGGTGGAGGAGTTCGTCGGGTTTTGCAAGGAGAAGGATTTGTTGGGCGGTGACTATCTGGGCTACGGTTCGGCGAACCACTTCAAAGCCACGGGCCGCGCCATGGTGCGCAACGTGTGGTTGCCGTCGAACTACAAGCACGGCTCAATTCCCAACACCGATCACCTGCTCAAGAGTCAGCAAATCCGGGACTGGATCAATGCATACAAACCGTCTGAAGAGGACGTGAGTCATCCGCAAGTGAACGTGTCGTTCGATTCGGACAGCTCGCACATCCTCTGGGCGGCCGAGATGTGGTACACGATCAAGAAACATTGGGTGCTCGAATTGCAACACTCCATCCGCGCCCACCGCGCCTCCCACAATGACCACTGAAGAACTTCTTTTGCGCCGCGTGGTGGTTTCGGGCTTCGCCTTGATCTATTGGGCGGGCGTGTTGGTCCAGGCGCGGCGCGTGCGAAAACGCATCGGGCGCTCGCCGAATCTTAAGCCCCGCGGCGGCAAAGAGAAACTGCTCTGGCTCGGCTGGTTGCTCGTGATCGTGATCTGGATGACCCAATCCTTGCTGATCGGAAAAGTGCCCGGCGCAGAATTCATGGACGCGCTCATTTTCCGGAGCGGTCTGATCGCCGGCGCGGTTCTGACCGTCGCGGGCTACGCCGGCACGCTTTGGTGCTACGCGGCGATGGGCGACTCCTGGCGCATCGGCATCAACAGCGGCGAAAAAAACACCCTCGTAAACTGCGGCCCGTACCGCTTCGTGCGCCATCCGATCTACCTTTTCCAGATCGTGATGTTGGCGGGCGGAGTGTTTTTGCTCCCGACGGTTTGGTCCGTCGCCATCCTGCTGGGGCATCTGATGTGCGTACTGATCAAGGCTGTGGACGAAGAAACCTATCTCCTGTCGGTCCACGGTGAGGGGTACCGCGATTTCATGGCGAAGACCGGCAGATTACTCCCGAAGTTTTTCTGACGCCCGGCGTCCCCGGGCTGCGCGCCGAGGACGATGCCCGCTTCGTTAGCCGTTTCCAACAAGGCCGCAACGCCGACTGCGCCCTCAAACGCTTTGAAAACTCCTGGCCGGCTTTGGTTTCGTGAGTTGAAGCGGCGGGAACGCCGCGCTCCGCTCGCGCCCATTCCCTCTCACCCTATTTGGCGAGCCTCAATAGGCGCTCCGCAAATCGGATTGCGGGCGTGGGCCGGAGTTCCGTGCCGGAGCGCGCAATGACCCCGCCCACGGCGGGTTAGTTTTCTGCCCAATTGGTCGGGATGTAACCGCGGCCCAAGCCGATGCGACGCAGGTTTTCGTCGTAGTGGAAATTAAATTTGCCGTTCATCTTAACCGACCTGGTGATGCTGGCACCAACGAAATCGTATGTGTCATTGCCGCCGCCGCCGAGGGAGAAGTCCGCCTGGGGTGCATAGATGGCGCCGGTGAAAGAAGCGTTGCCATTAAAGCTGACGATAGTGTTGGCGGGCAGGCCGAAATAATAGAAGTTGGCCGCATTCCCGGTCTCGTTCACGATCCCGTTCCCGGCAATGCTGAACTCGTGACCAGTCATGTAAACCCTCACCTGGGCCCCACTGGCCAGTCGGATTTCCTCGCTGCCCGTTAGCTTCACGTCGCCAACAAATTTGAGCCGAGCAGTGACGTTCGTGCCGATGTAAACGTTGTCGTTGGCGTTGCCAGTGAAAGTCATGCTGTAATCGCCGCTGGTATGGACCGCATATCCGTAGCTCTTGCCATTTATGAGGTAATTACCTGGGGTGGCCGGCAACCAACTGGCGCTCGGCAACGTGACGTTTGGGAATTGCACATTCATGTCGTTGGCCGAGTGGCCGGGTTGGATTCCGGTGGTGTTGGGATTTTCCACCCAAGCCTTGTCCCCGACCTTACCATTGGGACCAATGGCGATAGTCCCGCCGGGTCCCGTTTTGACCTGGCCCTTGATGTTCGCGTTGCCGGCGTCAAGCGCGTTTAGGATCGTATAATCAGTTACGACGTCGCCAGCGTCTTTCTGCCTGCTCGGGTGGTTCCTTGGGTAGAGGCCATTGTCGCTGTAATTCGGATCCGCCGAATCAAAACTGTCGGTGGATACGCCGTTGCCGTTGAAATTAATCTGGAAGATGGCGGCCATGGCGACGGCGAACAACGGTTCAACCTTGGTCTGCACCCCGAGTCTTCGGCTGGCGCTGGAAGGTGCCGTGGCTACGTCGCTCCCATCAATGGTGGCAAAGCACGCCTGCGGAGCCGGGACGTAGGAATAATTCCACTGAACCGTCCCGGACGAGTAGATGGTCGGGCCAGTGGCCTTGTTGGTGATGTATACGTCGTAGTAATTGGTGCCCCAAGCACTACTGTCCATATAACGCCGCACGTAATAAGCGCCGCCGCCGAGGTCGGTCCAGTTGTTCTGGGTGACGCTGTTCGTCCAGAGGGGCAGCGTTTCGAAATCGCCATTGTTCAGGTTGATCATGGCCAGGGCGTCCTCGACCCCGGCTTCGGTTAGGGTCAGGGAAGCGTTCCAGGTTTGCGAGCGCATGACGGAGACGTGTTGCGTCTGGGTCAGCGTGAGATAGCTGGCCAACGTGACGCCCAGGATCGCTGCGGTTAGCAGGCAGATCAGCAGGACACTACCCGCCTGGCGTTGCCGGGGGAGAAGAGGTGTTTTCATAAAGGATGGTGGTGGAGGCTTGAGACGTCGCTAGTTGCGGATAACGATTTTGGCGGTTTGCACGCTTTCAGTGTTCACTTTCAGGGCGAGAATGGTGCGGGAGCAGCGCCAACTCACGTCAATGAGCTTGGCGATGGACAGATCGGCGACGCCCGAAAAGTTGGTGGCGGGGTAGAATTTCATATCAGCCATCGGTTTGCGCTGGTAGATGGCGAAGGTCAGGAAGTCACACTGTTCGAGCAACACGCTGCTGTGGCCGCCGCTAGTGCGCGTCAGCGTGGCGGCTGAGGGATTGTATTCATAAACCAGAGTGGACATATCGTTGGCGGTCAGGGAGAGCTTGTTTGTCCGGAAGTAAGTCAACTCCCGCGATTGGCGGATGTCGCGAGTCAGGACGTCCAGGGCATTGCGGCTGGAGCGGTCGAGGTCGGAGTAATTGCCCAACGCCACGAAACTGCGCAGGGTGAAAAGCGAAAACGAAGCGACGCCCGCAAGAACCAGCGAAGCCAGCCCCAGGGCGATCTGCATCTCCAACAGGGCAAAGCCGGAGCGGCGCGGGCGGGGTTTAATAGTGGCAGGCAGGAGGATCATGGCTCGGTTGGGGGAAGGTTAATTGTTGTAAACATAGTTCTGAACTCCGTCCCGGGCGGAGTAGGTGGTCATGCTGCGCGAACGGACCAGGGCGTTGGTTTGGGAGGAGCCGAAATTGTTGGTCCAAAATACCGAAACCGTAACGGCCCGCAGCCGGTCCGCATAGGTCGCTGCCGGGTTCATGCCCGCGTTGGTAACGACCATGCTCACCCGGTAGGTAATGCCGGTGGATTCGCCGCTTCGAGCCAGGGGATAGTAGGACTCGGTGGTGGTGGCGGGAATCATGTTGCTGTAGAGCAATTGATTCCAGGTGTAGAGGCGCACCGTCTCCATGCGGTCGAGCATGATCTGGGTGGCGCGAAGATTCTCCCGGGCCGCTAGCGTGAGACCAAAACTGCCGGAGAGGCCCGCGAAGAACGAAACCAAAACAATGGCCAGAATGCAAGCCCCCACGATGGTTTCAATGAGGGAGAAACCGAGTTTCCACCGGCGAAAAGCCCGACTTGCTGAAGGCTCAATCTTCATGGCGCTGTTTCATCTACTGTTTGTTTTGGTCGTTAACCTTTACGTGCTTCGGGAGCAAGTGGCTTGCCGCGCTCACTAGGCGCTCGCCGGGGCTACTTTCCCGACAGCGCGCACCGGCGGGGCGACCAAGTTTGGGACAGTCCTGTCTCTTTGCGGGACGCGACTACCGGTGCGGAGCAGGCAGAGACCGAATGAGGTTTGCGGCCATGGACTTGATTTCCCCAGGCCGCATTTTGAAAGCGCCTCCTATAACAACCTTTTTTGAAACCTAAACGAATGGCCGCCGGAGCGCGACGCCCCGGGCGCCAGCGCCAGACCCATTCACCGATACCGAACCCCGCCTGGCGGCCGGGGCCGGGCAAGCGGCGGTGCAGCGCGGGGATAAAGGCAAGCTCGAACCCGTGGCCCGGCTCGACCACGGCCAAACCATCCAGCCCAAGCTACTGTTGGCGCTCCTATGCTTCTGCTACGCGCGCCAGACCTACGGCTCCGCCGAGGTCCGGCACTGGTTGCGGCAGGAAGTGAGCTTTCGCCACTTCACGCAGGACGAGCTTCTGGACACACCGACGCTGGGCCGCTTGCGCCGCAAAAACCGCGCGGCCCGGCAGGGCTGCCTCACGGCGCCGTGGCGTTTTCTGGTGGAACAATAAAGGGCCGCAGACTTGGGGACCAAGGTGAGCGAAGGGCAACTCGCCGAGGAGGCCAGTCACCGGAACATCAGGGCCATGTTCATTGACAGCACGGATTGGAGGCCGCCGCACTGCCCGACGACCCGGTGGACCTTTGCTAATTGTTTGCCAACGGGCGCGCCCTTGCGCATTAGTCAGGCATGGCTCGGCAACCTGATGAACTTTTTCCTACGCGGGCGACGTTGATTTATCGCCTCAAAGACTGGCAAAACCAGTCAAGCTGGCAGGAGTTTTTCGACACTTATTGGAAGCTTATCTACGGCGTCGCCCACAAAGCGGGCTTGTCCGACGCCGAAGCCCAGGACGTCGTCCAAGAGACGATGGTCTCGGTTTCGAAGCACATCCCAACTTTTAATTACGACCCAGCCCTCGGCTCCTTCAAAGCGTGGCTGCTGAACATGACGCGCTGGCGCATCACCGACCAGTTCCGCAAACGATTGCCTGCCGCCGAACCTGGTCCCGCTACCGACCGCAGCACCAACATGGACCCTTTGAACAACGTGGCCGATCCCGCTGACGAAACGCTCGATGCCGCTTGGGCGGCGGAGTGGGAAAACAAATTGCTCGAAGCCGCCATCAACAAGGTGAAGCGCCGCGTGGACCCGCTGAAGTACCAAGTCTTCGATCTCTACGTGAACAAAGAATGGCCGCCCGAGAAAATCGCCGCGAGCTTTGGGATCACGGTGGACCAAGTTTATGTCATAAAACACCGCATCACCG
>CAIKLQ010000698.1 GCA_903828255.1 uncultured Verrucomicrobiota bacterium | reverse complement strand
GCGTCGGACGCTACTGGGGCAGTGGATTCCCCCTTGGCGGCACCGTGGAAACGGACGCGGCTTACCTGATGCTCAACGCTCTGACGATGGGCCGTTGTGAGTGCATCGAGTTCCTCGTCAGTGAGGAACAGACCGGGCGAGACGGACGCACGGTCGAGACCGTCGTGGAGTGCCTGATGAAGGAGTTCTTCCCGGGTCGCCGGTGGGTCGCGGTACGCCATTCGGACCGGCCCCACGCGCACGCTCATGTGCTGGTGCCGAATGACGACGGACGCGGTCGCTCAATTCAAATTGACGGGCCCACTTTTCAAAAACTGCGGCGGCGCATCGCGGAATGGTCGCGGGTTGCGGAGTCGGGTTGGGGGAAGGGGAAGAAGCGCGAACGGGAACTCGCCGCCCGCAGCGATGCGGCGATTATGGCCGAAGTTCGGCGGGGTCGGTTGGTGGTGACTGAGGAAAGCGCGGGCAGGCTTCGGACGCTCCGGTGGGATCCGAATTGGCAGTCCTGTGCCGCCATGATCCGATGGTGGAAAATGATCGGTCTCCTGACCAGCCGGGCGGCTTGGCTGGAGCTAAATATCATAAATTCCGCCCGGGTTTTTCGGCAACAAATGGAGGTGGCTAGGGCTAACGCTCTGGCCCGGTTGGAAGCATCTGCGGCTTGTCTGCCAGCCGCCGATTCGGCTTCTCACCCTCCTGCCTCTCGTAGTGGCGAAGCGCCGCCGCACAATCATTGAGCCACTGCAAAACCTGTTGCAATTCCTCCTGGCGGCGCTTGCGTTCGCGCTCCTCTTTCGCGCTTTTGGCCGCGTCCGCAAGGGCCCGTTCCGTCGTCACCGATACGCTGGCGCCGGTGACCGGGCGTAGTTGTATTTCGGAAACCTTTGCGTATTCCTCCCCGCCGAAAACTTCCTCGTCCTCAAACTCCACCTGCGACTCCGCGATGGCAAGGAGGATCGTTACGCGGGCGCAAACGCGCATCTGGCGACGGCGCTTCGATGGGATGTCAGTGCCTTCAAGTTCGGGATAAAGCAAGTCAACCTCGCGAGCTATTTCCGCGCCGGTGGTGGGCAGGCTGCGCTACGGCCAAGAATTGAAGCAGGAAGACCTCGCGGCTCGATGCGGGGTGCTGGGGTGGGATTTGAGCCGGGGCACGTTGTCGAAGATCGAGGCGCAACTTCGGTGCGTCACCGATACCGAGTTGGAGATCTTGGCGAGGGCATTGCGGGTGGAGATCGCCGCCTTGTATATAGGGAAACGAGCGGGGACAGAGGGCCGCCGCTAAGGGGCGCATCATGTTGCCGAGGGAATCCAACCCCTCTGCTCCGCAGACGGAGTTGACGAGACTGATGTGAGCGAATTGGCCTGCCATAAATAGTCCTCTTGTTCCAAAACGTGAAGTCCACATTCGCTCCCGATGCGATGCGTTTGCAAGCGAAAACCACTCATCGCTGCGGGCAACTGTGCCCCCAGGGAATTCGTGGGAGCAAGTGGGAGCGACTCTCGAACCGCCGCTGCGTCATCTGGCTCTGTCTCGGGGCCTCCCGCGAAAGCTCTCCCGGAGCGGGTTCAAGTCGGGATCCTCAAGCGCCACTCTTACGACGGTGATCACATCCATAGCCATCGCCCGCTCCAACCACTGCTCAGACTCCGCGAGCCGCCCCAGTTGAGCGCAGTAGCAAGCGAGGTTGTACGGAATCGTCCAGACCTTCGGGAACTTCTCCGCCACGGGCAGCAGTTGATCAAACGCTTCCTGCGTACGTTTCAATTCGTGCAAAGCAAACGAGCGTTGAATCCACGCATCATACCGCTCTGGGTCGAGTTTGATGATCACAGTGGCAATGTCTATGTAGGCGTCCCACTTCTTGGCCTTGGCGTAAATGTGCAAGCGCACTTCGAGAACATCCGGGTGCGCCCTCAACGACGCCGTGATGTTCTCCAACGCCTCGTTCGCCTCCAGGTGATTGCCCAGTTCAATCCAGCCCTGTGCGGCCAGGAGATGCAGGTTGTCAGGATGTCCCAGGGTCTTGGCGTATTTGTCAGCCACGGCCTACTCCTTACGCCAATCCAGCGGCCACAGCAAGGCCGTCGCTCCTCCGCTCCGCCCGGCGCGGTCTGCGTCCTCGCTAGAGCAACGCAAGCTGGTTGCTTCTGGCAGCGACGCCACGATCACTGTTCGCAACGGAGGCAATTCCCTCCAGGTCGGCGAGCAGGGCAGCTTGGTCAAAGACGGGTAAATTGCCGTTGATGGAGGACTGCAACCAGGCTGAGAAGTCCTCCGGTTTTCTCCAAAACAGATGCCCGAGTGCCAGTCGGATTTCCGCTCCGCGCGTACCGCAGGCAATCGTCACGGGCAAGGCGAACCGGTTGCGTGCCCACCCCAGCGGCAACTGGCTGAACCCCGCTTCAGGATTCAACGCCAGCCAGAGCAACCGCACCACCGCCCCGTGCAGGCGCGGCGCATAGCCTCCCAGCGAACCGAATCTATCCCAGCCCAAGGGCGGGATTTCATCCACGGAAAATTGCGCGGCGTGATCGACGAACCGCCACGTCAGGAACTGTGCTTTTCCGGGCCAGACGCCAGCGCGGTTGAATTTCGGCTTCAACCGGCGAAGCAATTTGGCTTCGCGGGCCAGTGCGGCGGATTCGTTGCGGCAGAAGTCAAAATCAATCCCGGCGACTTCGCGCACCATGCGTAGATGTCGGCGCGGCATCCGCTCCGGGTTGGCGACGCGATAGTTTCGGAGCCGCTGCCGCAGATTCTTCGCCTTGCCCACATAAACCACTTGCCCGGTCGCATCGCGCATGAGGTAAACGCCGGGCCGCGCCGGGGCCTTGCGGAAAAAGTTCTTCCCTAACCGCTCGACGAGCGGTTGGGCGGGAGCAAACAAGAATTGCTGACCGGCAGCCATGCAGGTGATCTCAGCATGATTCCTTCATCAAGGGAAGCCCAACCTTGGAGGACGGCGCATCTGGCTGCTGTCGGGGTCTTCCCGCCCGCAGCACGCGCAGCGAAAACCCTCGCCCATTCTCAAACGGCTCGACGGTCGCCTCCACTTCCAGCACCGGGTAGCGCACCGTCGCCAAACCGTAGCTGCGGTAGGTGGATGCAAACAACTCCGTCTCCACGATTCCGGTTCTGTCGGCCAGCGTCAGGAACTTCATC
>CAIKLQ010000697.1 GCA_903828255.1 uncultured Verrucomicrobiota bacterium | reverse complement strand
TCCAAGCAGAAACTCGACGAAACCAACTCCGCCCTCCGCGAGTTGGGGTTGAGTGACAACGCCAAGGCGGAGTAAACCAAGGCAGGGGCTAAATTTCGCTCAAACTCAGAACATAATTCTTGGTCGCAACGTTACCGTCATCCACTGTCGTTGTCCCGGTTGATGAAGCTGTGGAACCGCAGCGGCGCGGCCGTCACCTTGGCGCTCCGAATTCTGGCCAACACGATCCCCTTCGGCAGTCACGATGCGCCGCCGGTATTCTATGACCGCATTGCCGCGCAGAGAAACAAGTCGCACCGGCCATATCGGTTTTTCCTCAGCAAGAAGTCTGATTAATTACCTATGTAATAGGTGGGGAAAAATGTGATTGAACCAGGGCTGCTGCCGACCCCTTTCTTGATCGCGCTCGGCCCATGAGGGTTTCCATCATTTCGGACCTCTGCTACATTCCCTTCGTGCTGAAGATAGCTGATGCGCTGCGAATTCAGAACTGCGCTATGCCAAAGAACGCTCGGCCCAGGAAACATCGGAGCTGCCACTGCCACTGGGGAGCGGTCTGGTTTGCGCTCCCCTTGCTGGCGGTCTGGCTGCACCGCCCCGCTGCTGGCGCTCCGGCTTGCGATGGCGCGGCGATTCGTTTCACCCAGGATTACCAGTTTGCGCTCGGCAGCGCCCGCTTCCTGGGCGCTGCGGGAGAAATGGAATCGGGCAGCCTGTTTAGCTGGCTGACCAATAGCGTTGCGTTGAGCCGCGGACAAGTGGCGGAGGATTTGTTGCTGAATTTCGAAGGCCCCGTTCTCGGCGCGAATGGCGAGACGCCCACGACCACGCAAAACGTCGCCTACGCCGCGGGTCGATGGGGATCAGCGCTCGCCCTTGGTACCAATGGCCGCCTCCAGTTTGGCTGCACGAACAACCTGCGGCTCGATCAAGGCACGATCGAGTTATGGGTGGCCTTGCGGGCGGACGGCTCGAACGCGACTTACTCGGCGCGGGATCAGGTACTCTTCCAATACCGCGCCCCCAATGGCGAATACTTGCAAATCTCCCAGAGCCGGAGCAGTGGCGTTCTGTACGCCGGCGGCACCGTGAGCAACCAGTGGGAAAGCGCCTACGGCAACCGCGGCAACATGCTTTCCTGGCGCTCCAACGAATGGCACCATCTCGCGTTCACTTACTCCGCGCCACTAAACTTCATGCGCTTCTATGTGAACGGGACGCTGGCTGCGGCGAACAACGAGGCCCATTACTGGCCCCCCGCCACCAACGGCACCGCCTTCGCCATTGGTGGGGATTTGTCTGGCAACGGCGCGGCTTACTGGCTCGACGCCGTGCGCTTGTCGGGGCGGGTGGCGGACGACGCCGAACTGCTGGCGCGGTCGCGTCGCACGGATGCCCCGCAAGCCAACGAAATTTGGCTGGCGACGACGAACTTCCCGCTGGGCAGCCAGCTTGTGTTCGAGTTCACGCCGGCCACCGCCTCGCAGACGGGCGCGGTTTGCCAGAGCGCAACAATGCTGTTCACCGGCACTCCCATCACCAACGCGCAGCCGCCCAGCACGCTGCTCCCGCCGGGCGCGACGTTCGTGGACCTTTCGGTGGAAACTTTCACGAACAGCGCGTGCGCCTGGTCGCTCGGACAGGCTTTGCCTTTCGCGCAAATGACGCCCTTCGCCGAGGGCGCCGGTTCACGGCAGCATCGCACGCACATCACCGGCCTGAGCGCCGATCCGGATCTGGTGAACGATGTCTATGTCCGTTGCGCTGACTTTCCAGATTTTGCGCTACGCCTGCAATACCGCGCGCTCTCCGAGGTCAATCCGCCCTTCCCCCGCAAGGGCAACCTTTGGGGCTGGTGGGACTGGCGGCCCGGTGGTTTGGCCGCGATGGCCAAGGTGGACTTGTGGCTCGGTGCCGCGCCGCCCGCGAGTGAGATTCGCGAACTCCGCCGGCTCAATCCGCAGATGCGCCTGCTCACCTCCATCAACGCGGTCGAAAACGACGGCCTGCCCGACGACTACTACCTCAAGGACATTTATGGCAATCGCATCGAAGTCTGGCCCGGCTCGTATCGGCTGAACCTCACGAAAAACTACGTCGCCGACTACCAGGCCCGCTACGCCTACCAGACCGTGCTGGACACCGAACTTATGGCGGACGGCGTCTTCTTCGACAACGTCATGACCACGCAGTCCTGGCAGAACCACGACATTTACGGCAACCCGGTGGCGATTGACGCGGACGAGAACGGCGTGCCCGACGATCCAGCGACCTTCGACGCCGCGTGGAAGGCGGGCGTGTTTCGCGAAATCCGCGCGTTCCGCCAGTTGATGCCCTCGGCGATCGTCAGCGGACATTCGATGAACATTTACGAGCCGGGCATCGGCGAGTTGTTCAACGGGTTGAGCATCGGCTTCGCCACGGCCAACGTGCTCGAAGGCGAGGAAAGTTTCGCCAGTGTCTCGCAGCGCTACCACGAATGGTTTGCAAGCGCCCTGCCGCCCATGATGATGATGATCGAGTCTTCGCCGCCGGACCAAATTGCCTACGGCTACGATTACTCGCCGTGGGAAAAAATTCCCGCTTCGACGCTGGAGTTTGCGCGCACCTATTTTCCGGACGTGCGTTTCGGGCTGGCGTTCACGCTCATGAACGACGGCTATTTCGCTCACGAGTTCGGCGACACTTGGCACGGCAACAAGTGGTGGTACGACGAACTGGACTTCAACCTTGGCTATCCGCTCGGCCCCGCGCAGGGCGTGGAACTGGGCGGCACTCCCGGCACCAACTCCATCGTGAACGGCGGATTTGAAAGCGCCATCACCAGCCCGTGGAGCATGTGGGTGGCGAGCGGCAGCGCAGCGACGCTCGCCCGCGACACGACTGGCGCGGCGGTCGGCGCAGCCGGCGCGCGCATCGTGGTCACCGCAGTGTCCACCGAAGATTGGCACATTGATTTTGCGCAGTGGAATCGATCGCTCACGACCGGTGTGGTTTATGACCTCACGTTCCGCGCCCGCAGCAGCGTTCCGCGGAGTCTCTCGCTGAGTTCGCAGAAAGGCAGCCCCGATTGGCGCAACTACGGCTTGGCGGAAACGGTCCAGCTCACGACCAACTGGCAGCAATTCACCGTCACCTTCGAAGCCAACGAAACCGTCAGCGATGCGCGCATCCAGTTTTTCGTGGGCGCGGTTCTGAGCACGGTCTGGCTGGACGAGGTGCAATTGACCGAGCACCCACCGGACGTTTATCGCCGGGACTTCACGCGGGGCGTGGTGTTACTCAACGCTACGCGCCAGTCGCGGGAGGTGACGCTTGGCACCGGCTTCCATCGCCTGGACGGCGGCGAAGCGCCGATGTATGAAACGATCCTCGATGACCAGAGCACGAACTTCGTCACGACGGGTTCGTGGACCAATATCACCTACGACAGCGGCGAGTGGGCAGCCAGCGGGCCGTTCTACCACAGTTGGGCCGGCTCGCTGCACGAACGTCTGGGAGTCAGCGACGAAGCACGTTGGTATCTGCCGGTTCAAGCCGACGACACTTACACAATCGCCGCCTGGTGGCCCGCCGCGCCGACGGCGAGCAACTGGACGCACAGCGCCACTTACCAAGTGATGGCCGGCGACGCCGTGGTCGCGAGCACGAACTTGGACCAGACGACTGCGGGCGATGAGTGGCATCCCATCGCCACCGTGCGCCTGTCGCCGACGAACAGCGCGTATGTCCGGCTCACCGCGCCGCCCGGACCGTGCGTAGCCGACGCGTTGCACCTGTGGTCCGCCGCCCGTTACAACAACGGCCAACCCGCTGACACGGTGAAACTCCAGCCGATGGATGGCCTCCTCTTGCGTCGCGACGCGCCCGTGGTGGCTTTACCCCGTTTTCAAAGCGCGACCATCGCGGCCGGCGAGGCGGTTTTGACAGTGACGAATCTTACCCCCGGCCTGACCAACGAGTTGCAACGGACCACCGATCTCATTTCGGGAACCTGGCAAAGTCGCACTACATTCCAGTCCATGACCTTTGCGACCGAAATCATCGATGGGCCGATACCGAACGCGGGGCAGTGGTTTTACCGCTTGCGGGTGTGGTGAGAGCAAGATCTGCTCTTTGGAAAGGGTCTCCGGGGTCTGTCGTTCGGAAGAGGGACCGAAGAGTTCCTGTTCCCCGGATCGGGTGGGAGGCGGGCTTGCGCCCGCCGTCCCCCCCACCACCGAACGTACGGTTCCGTATCCGGCGGTTCAGAGTGAAGCTGGTTTCGAGAACCGTTGCACTTGGGCAAGCAGTGGGATCAAACCAAGTCGCTGATAATACTCTGCGGGATACGCGCTGTTCATGTGCGAGGCTCCGGCGTTCCACCACGGCCCACGTCCGTTCCACGCGCTCAGCGACCATCGAAGTGCCTCGCAGTCCGGGAAGGGCTGCTGAAAGCGCATGACCCCCGTAGCCGCTTGAAACCTACCTCAACTCGCATGTGCTCGCCAATTTTTTCACCACCGCTTGCGACCGCTAAACCGTGGGTCTGCTTTGGATTAACCGCAGGACCTTTTGAAGCAGCGCCCGCTCTTGGGACGTGCGTGCCAGATTGAAAAGGGCCGGAACTTCCTCCGTGGTCAAATTGACTTCGTGTTCGTCCAGTTCTCCGGCCAGAAATTGCTGCCAAGCCTGCCACAGGATGGCGTGTTGCCGGAGTTTCTCGAAAGCCCGGCGCTCGACAGCCCGGACACCCCGCTCCGACATGTTCAGGAGTTGAGCGACCTCCTTTTGAGTGAGCAACCCCGACTTGGAAGCGTTAGGTGAGTCACGGCGAACTCGTAGAGTTGGCGGCGGGCGGGACGGCCAAGTTTGGACCGTTGCGCACGAGCCTCGGCCTCCCAGCGTTTGGCCAGCACCAGCACCAGCGCCGGGTCGTGGTCAGTCAAGCCGGTGCTTTTCCAAGTTTGGCCTCCGTGGAAGCCGGTGAAAGCGGCAACGGCTAGAACGACAGCGGCGGGAGGAAGAAGAACGCCGCAACCGGTATGGCAAGGGAGCCCAGCGGCGGTGGCGATGCACCCACAGGACCTCCTATGCGGTACACATTCCCTAGTATTGCAGTGTAGATTTACATCGCCATTGGATGTTCGTCCGCCGCCACCGTTTGGGTTTGAACACCATGCCAAAGCCAATGTCGCCGGGTGGTCCTGATCGCGGTCACGGAACGTCTCCACCGGCTTTGCTCCCCACAGCCCATGTTGTAGCCGAAGCTCCCTTTTTGGAACTATGGGGGTAATGACCTTGATGCCCCACCCGAATAACTTGCGCATAGGCATTAAGTTGGCCGGAAACACAACCGATAGACAGGTGTAGAGTTTAGAGGTTTGGTGGTTCGGGTTCGGGGCGTCTCGATGAGGGTCGGGACGCCCTTTTTGGCATCCGAGGGATCGTTTCGTCCGAGCGGGGCGGAACTGAGGCCGCTCAACATTCCTGCTCCCGCAGTTGCCGTTTCCCCTCACGCTTCGCTTTGCCGGTGCGTGGGGGACGCCGCGTGCGAACCGGCAGAGACCGCACCTCGTCTCCAAGTGCGGACTCTGCGGCGTGGAAGCTTCGGTTATTCTCCCCGAAGCCAATCGTGCCTGATGCTTCCGCCGGGCTTACGAGCGGACTCTGGCGATGGCGGCGTTGATTTCGATATTACTCGAATCGAGGCCCGGTTTCTGACCATGCAGATCGAATTCGAGCTTCACCCCGGGTCGGAAGATCAAGCAGTGCGTGGACCCGCCGAAGTGGAACATGCCGAGTTCGTCGCCCTTGTTGACATGCTGGTCCACAGCGACCGTCACGTCGCACGTCGAGACTTCCGCCATGCCCACCGCCATGAAAGCCATCAATCCGATCCGCGGATCGTCGGCCTGAATCAAGATGATGGCGCGCGCGGCTACTTCCGTGATGTAAGC
>CAIKLQ010000696.1 GCA_903828255.1 uncultured Verrucomicrobiota bacterium | reverse complement strand
TGGCTGCTGGTGCCCATCGGGGTGGTTTTGCCCGGCATCATGGCGCATCAACTCTACGCCACGGAGATGTCCAAGCCCGACGAGGCCTATCCGCTGCTCGTGCGCCACCTCATCCCGGACGGGCTGCGGGGATTCATTTTCGCCGCGCTGGCCGGCGCGGTGATCAGCACGCTGGCCTCGGTGCTGAATTCCGCCTCGACCGTCTTCACCATGGACATCTACAAACGGTACCTGCGCCGCGATGCGGATGAGCCGAACCTGGTGCGGGTCGGACGCATCTCAACCCTCGGGTTCATGGCCGTGGCCTGCGGGGTGTCCTTGTCGCCGATTCTTAAGGGCGGAGTGTTCAAGTTCATCCAGGAATTTCAAGGCTACATCTCACCGGGGATCGTGGCCGCGTTTGTGTTCGGCTTCGCGGTGAAGCAAACCCCGCCCGCTGCTGGCATCGCTGCGCTGGTCTTGAGCGCGCCGATTTACGGACTGCTCCAATGGCAATTTGCCGCCGTGCCCTATCTGCATCGGATGCTGTGGACGCTGGGAATCCTAGTCGTGGTCATGGCCGGCATTACCTTCGCCAAGCCACTGACCCATCCCAAGCCCTTGCCGGTGCGGCGCGAGATGGACGTGCGCACTGAGCCGGCGGTTTATGTTTGGGGCGCGCTAGTCATCGCGATCGTGATCTTGGGGTTCGTGGTTTTCCGTTGAGCTGCCGGGCAACCTTCCCAGCAATCACCCGCCCGGTGATTCGATCACCTTCCGGCGCCGGTGGCTGAAGTTTTTGAAGATGGCGACAGGCGCGACGCCGGTCCTACGCGCTAAGCACGCTCCGCGTCGCCGTCCCGGAATGCGGCCCTCAAATTTGCCCAGCCAGCAAGCTTGCGGATTCCGCGGGCGGGGGGCATAGTGGTTTCAAAGCCCGTCAGGCAGAGTTCTCTTGAGCTCCCCAACGCGGTCTGATTCCGGTCGCCAGAACTGATATGAAAACTTACACGAGTCGCCATCGCGCCAGCGGTTTCACCTTGATCGAGTTGCTGGTGGTCATCGCTATCATCGCCATCCTCGCTGCGCTGCTGCTGCCGGCGCTGGCCAAGGCCAAAGACAAGGCGAACCGCACCGCTTGCGTGAATAACATGCGGCAACTGGGTCTGGCGATGGCCATGTACACGCATGACAACAACGATTTCATGCCTTGGTGCCAGTGGTACAATGCTTATGGCCCCAGTTGGGCTTACCAGCCCTATAACGGAGCGGCACCGGATCCGTATCAACTGGTCGGGGGCGCGCTGGTTGACAATCCCGACGGCAACGCCATCTCGAACATCGTGCAGGGAGTTTATTATCCCTACGTCAAGAGTCGGCAGGTCTATTACTGCCCACTCGACAACAAGCAGAACAAAGACTTCCTCTATCGCATCCAGCGCGTCTCCAGTTACATCATGAACGGGGCGGTCTGCGGCTTCGGGAACGATTTGAGACCGAAAACCAAGATTGCCCAGTTTAGCCCGTCCGCCTACGTGCAATGGGAGCCGAAGGTCAACAACGAAGGCGGCGGTCCCAACGGCCCCTATGCCTATAACACCGGCCATGACGCCAGCCAGGTTCCCAACGACAAGGAGGGCATCGGCAACCGTCACGGCAAAGGCGCGGGCATCTTGGGATTCGACTCGCGCGTTCAGTGGATCTCGCTTCTGAAGTTCCAGCAGGAAGCGGTTATCAAGAATAGTCCCCCCGCGCGCGGGATGTTGTGGTGTTCGCCCTACACGGCTAATGGTACCTAGTCATTCACCCCTGCTCGTTGAACCATGATGATGCTCCGATTCCTGGCAATTCCAGTTCTCGTTTTCTCCGCTTGGACGTGGTCCGGTCAGGCGGCGGATTTTTCATTCTTTGAACCGATCCAACCACCGCGCCCGTTCCAGGTCATGGTGCATCGTGGGGCCGCCGGTCAGGCCCCTGAGAACACGCGCCCGGCGTTGCAACGTTGCATCGAAGACGGACTCGAATGGGCCGAGGTGGACGTGCGCCTGACGCAGGATGGCCAGCACATTCTTTCGCACGACGCGAGTGTCACGGATGCTGCGGGCAAAGTGTGGAAGATCAACGAACACCCCCTGGCAGAATTGCGCAAGGTGGACGTGGGCACGCACTTTGCGAAGCGGTTCGCGGGCGAGCAGTTGCTCTCGTTGGAGGATTGTTTGGTGCTATGCAAGGATCGGCTGAATCTCTACCTCGATTGCAAGGACGTGCATCCCGGGCATTTGGTGGAGGAAGTCTGGGAATCCGGCCTGCGGCGTCAGGTAGTGGTTTATGGGGGACTCGAACTGGCCCGCAAGATCAACGCGGAATCCGCCGGCAAAGTAGCCACCATGTCCAAGTGGCGACCGAGCTGCGGCGGACCCGAGTGGGCGGTGACCAACGGCTTGGCGGCGGTCGAGATTGACCCGCCGGATTTGACTCCTGCCATCCGGGACGCGTTCCATCGCGCTGGCATCAAGGTCCAAGCCAAGGTGCTCGCCGATTGGGACAAACCGGAGGTTTGGGATCGGGTCATCGCTGCGGGCGCGGATTGGTTGCAAACCGATTTGCCCGAGGAAATCCTGGCGCACGCTTTGTGGCGGCGCTTGCCCAAACGGCCCGTGGAAATTTCGCTGCACCGCGGCGCCAACCGTTACGCGCCGGAGAACACGCTGCCCGCCTTCGCCAAAGCCGTCCGTCTCGGGGCGGACTATGTCGAATTCGACGTGCGGACAACGCAAGACGGCGCGTTTTTTCTCCTCCACGATTCCCGCCTCAACCGCACTACGGACGGCGAAGGTCCTTTTGATCAACTCCCCGCCGCCGCCGTGCGCAAACTCAGCGCCGGAGTCAAATTCGGCCAACCGTTCGCCGCGGTTCCGGTTCCTTCCATGGAGGAGTTCCTCTCAGCATTCGCCGACAAGATCGGGTTTTATCTCGATGCCAAGGTCATCCCACCGGCGGTGTTGGCCGAGGCATTGCGCCGACACCGGATGATTGACCGGACGGTGGTTTATCAAAACCCGAAGTACCTCGCCCAGCTCAAGACTATCAATCCGCAGATTCGCGGGCTGGCGCCGCTGGGCGCCGCGAAGGATTTCGCGGAACTGGCCACCGGCCTGAAACCTTATGGCGTGGATGCGGATTGGGACATCCTCTCGAAAGACCTGATCGCCGAATGTCACGCCGCCGGGGTGCGGGTTTTTTCCGACGCCCTGGGCGATCACGAGCGCATCAAGGATTACCTCCAAGCGATTGAGTGGGGCATTGACGTGATCCAAACCGACCATCCCTTGCGCGTCCTGCGCGCCATCGAACTCTGGGCAAGCCGGCCATCAACGAACGCGGCACCCGCTGCTGTGGGGGGCCGGAACTGACGGGAGCGCGCAGCTTCTCGTCAAAGCTCCAACCGACCATCCGCGATCATAGTCATGTAGCCGATGGTCAATTGATGCACCCACCGGCCTAAGCCAGTTGGCTTTGAGCGGAGAGCTGCTTGCACAGTTCAACCAACTCGGCGACCCGGGCGTCGGGGGTTCCGGCTTCGAGGTCCGCAATAACCACATCGCACGGCGCATACTGGTGGGCGATGCGTGCGAAGTCGGCCTCGATTTCGGGCAGGGTCTTGCTGGCGGCATCCATTGGTGTGTACATCAGCGCCCGGCGCGCGGTGGGGAACATCGCCTTGGCTCGCACCAAGTCCGACTTGATGCCCATGTCAATGTAGCTGACGCCCGGCACTTCGGCGTAAGCCTCAAGATACGGCGTGGCATTCCAAGCGCAGTTGTGAATGCCGATGCTGCCATAAACGGAGGCGAGCTTCTGGTCGAATGGCCGGAGCAGTTCGCGATACACCTTGGGAGAAATCAGGTTCACCAGGCAATTGCTTACCGTCACAAAGCGCCGGTCCACACCGCTGGCGCGCTGGCGTTCGGGCAATCGTCGGAGGCCCTGGAGCATCGTTTCGCAAACGCAGGCGAACAGGTGTTGGGCTTTGTCGGGTGCGTCCAGCATGTCCATCAGGAGTTGCTCGCCGCGCAACCGCTGCGCGTTGTTGAGCACCCCCTGCCAATTGATGAAACCCTCGACGCGCCCTTCGCGCGCCGCGATCCATTCGACCTGTTCCATCAATTGCGCGAAGTGCGGATTGCGATCGAGGTCGGGTGGTTCGAGGTGGGCGAGCTGTTCGTCGGTCAGGTATTCGTGGGCGCAGTTGGGCCAGTTGTCATCCGTATAGACGATGGGCACGCCATAGATCGCCGCCACTGTGCAAGCGCCGTACGTGCCGGTCAACAGATCAAGCGGCGTGTCCGGCTGGTCAATGCCGCCGATCTGGGTTCCGGGAAACCGGCGCTTCAGTTCGGCGCGCATCTTCACCACGCAGTCGCGGCGGTAAGCCGGGTCGGTGTGAAAGCGTTCGCCGAAATTGATGTCGAGGTGCTGGCGGTACCACGTCGGCGTGAAGCCAATTTCCGGACGCAGGAACGGCTCGTTCCCCGCTGCGGGTCGGCGCGTGGCCGGCGCACCCGGAGCGATGTAGCTGATGAGTTGGTCCGAATTAGTCACGAGCAGGATTGACCGAAATCACGCGCGCAGCGTAGTGTTTGCGCCGATTAAACTCAATGCGCTTCTCACTTACAACCAACCTCACTAGCATCGTGGCCGTCGCGATGGCGATCTCCTCCCTCACTGCTCATGGCGCTGCCGATGAAGCCCCACCGCTCGGCCCGCCGGGAATGCAGGCCACGTACCGTCTCGAATCGAGCGGGAGCTTGCGCAGTAATTCCGTCGAACGCTTCACGCTGAACCTCGGGGCAGTCGAACAATCGGGGACGGCCCGTTGCCAATGGCTCGCGCTCCGGGCCACGAAAGCCAACGGCCAACGCTTCGCCGTCTGGATTCTTGGCCGCGCCTTCCCGCCTCATACCTTGGAACGAGCCGTGGCCTCCACTGTCCGCTACCTGCTCCAGGAGGGGGACAACCCGCCGCAAGAATTCGCGCATCGGTTCACCGGCGTGCCAGTGCTGCCGTCACTCGGCGCGTGGGAACACCTTTGGCCGCGACCCGAGAGCGGCGAATTCCGCGATGGTATAGCCGCGTCACAGGTGACTTGGCTAGGGCACCGCTACCTGCTTGAGGCAACCAACCGGGATGGTTTGTTCCCCGCACCGCTGGCGCCGCGCCGACTGGACTTGCTACCCGACGTGCTGGTCGGCGTGCCGAGCAACGCGCGCACGAAGGACGACACGCGCCGCTTCGATGGCTCGGATTACGAAATGGTGCGCCTGACGCGCGACAACTACGCAGAGATGATTCGCGCCGGGATGAATTGCTTTCGCGTGGATGCCGAGCAAGCCGGCTGGCTGGCGGACCAACCCGTGTTTTACTGGGGCATCGGCGGCGCGGACGTGGCGTTTCCGGAAGGTCTCTTTCGCAGCACCTATCTCGGCCCGGCGCTGTTCCTCGATGAGCCCGCCGTTCACACGCGCGATTACATTGTCCGCCCCCAGATGGTCAAGGACGCGGCCTTGCGGAACGCCCTCACGCCCCAAACCATGTTGCGGGAATTCACGAATCTCTTTCACAAAACCGTGTCCCAGGGCGCGCCCTGGGGTTTACTCAACGGACTGCGTTCCCGATCCGACGTGGACCTCGGGACGATGAATTTTCCGCAGCGCAACCTCTACTCGTGGGAAACCATGATCGCCGCGGCAGCGTGGGAGTTGACCGCCGAACCGGAAGCCGGGCCGCGCGCGATTGTCTTCGAACCGCCGGGCCGGTTGGGCACGCGCCGCACCGTGCCGGAATGGGACATGGCCTACGGCTGCCAGTTGCCGCCGAGCGATCCAGCCAGCCTTGCGGGCGTGATCTTCGGTTTCCTGCGGGGCGCGGCGCGGGCAGCGGACAAAGACTGGGGCGTCAGCATCTACGGCGCAGTAGAGCGCGCCGACGCGCCCTGGCTGCTCACGCACGCCTATGATCTTGGGGCGACGCATTTCTTCTTCTGGGACAATTACCAACTCGCCTGTGTGCCCTACGGCGAATGTCTTGCGCTGGCCCGCCATCTTCAGGCGCACATTCACGGCCACCCCGACCGTGACGGGGCGCGGCTCAAGCGCGCCGCCGAAGTCGCCATCCTCCTGCCGCCCGGCTACGACCTCGGTCACACCCATACCGGGCGGGGAAATCTCTGGGGGCTCGGCGAATTGAACCTGGAACGGACTAACCGCCACGGCATCCGTTATCGGCAAGTCATGGGAAACTTCTTCACCGAGATCGAACGCTGCCTCCGGCAGGGCGTCGCGTTTGACCTACTGTGGGAGTTGGACGGACTGAAGCTGGCTGGCTATCGCGAAGTGGTGCGCGTGCGCGAAGATGGCCGCGTGGAAGTCCTGACGGCCGGCCGGCGTTCGCTGCGCAAGGGGCCGCGCGTGCCGGAGCGTCCGGCCGGCCAGCCACCGCAATTGGCCGTCGAGTTATCCGGCGAAGTTGGCCAATCCCCACTCGCGATCACCGCGCATGCCCGGGTCACGGAAGGTTCTGCTTCGGTTTACTGCACCACTGGCGCCGACCGGCGCGGGGTGTATCACAACGCCATGGTGCTTTGGGAACTCTACGGCCCGAGCGCAGAAGACTATCGCCAGCTTACGGGCCGCGTGAATCCGCCGCTAACGCGTGATGGCGGTTCAGTAGTAGTCGAGACGCAATTCACCATCGAACAACCCGGGCGCTACCGCCTGCGCGCCGCGACGACCGATCTCGCCGGACGGTCCACGGTAGTCTGGAAGGAAGTCAAGGTGGGGCGATGAGGACTTTTATGACTCTTAGCAGCCGACTTAAGGAGGCTTATTCTACTATCCCCCATTGTTTAGTTAGAGCCTCCTGACGTCGGCTGCTACAGTCGCCAGATGCGCGCGCCGAATGGCTCGAAGCGTTCGCGCAGTTGCCCGTTGGTCCAGGCAACGGGGCGACGCTCGAACATGGCTTCGCACTGGCGAAAGCGGCCCAAACCCGCGAATGTCACATCCACTGGGTTGCCCTCGGCGTTCACGGCGATGAGGAGCGTATCGCGGCCCAGCGGCTTCGCGAGCCATTCGATGCCTCGATCCAAACTGTGGCCGGTGTCGTGGTAGGTGAGCTTGAGCGGCAGCTTCACGGGCGGCGCGGCGAGCGCGGGGCGCACTTGCGCGAGCTCGCGGACGACGGCCTTCACGTCGTTCCAGAGCGGCGCTTCGGGCGGGGTATAGGCGAGCCCCCACCATACCAAGCCGTTGACGCCATGCACCACGGACTGCCACGCCATGAAACGCAGTTGCGCGGCGGTCGGGTAAAGCACCATCGCCGGGTCGCGGTCCTTGTCGCGGAGCATCTCCCACGCGAAGCCTTGCAAGACCGTGAAGACGGCGCGGTGGGGGCCAGCCACGGCGCGCATTTTGTCGGCGTACTGGCCCACTTGGCTGAGCGAGCTGTTGAGCAGATCGCCCTGCCGGCCGTCGGGCCAAAGCGCATACATTTCGCGGATGCCTTGCGGAATTACGGGATAAATGTCCGTGGCCACGATGTCCGCCGCGGGATTATAGGCTTGCAGGGTGGAAACGAGATTCGTGGGGGATTGGTTCAGGTAGAGCGGATGCGCCGGGTCGAGCCGGCGAATGAACGCCGCCGTGTCATTGATCTGCGCGGCGGGCGTGCGCAACTTGGTCGGCTCCTTCCAGACAAACGTCGGTTCGTCTTCCGTTTCCCAGAACAGCAGCGCGGGATGGTCGCGAAGGGTTTCGATGGTTTGTCTCATGCGGCTCTCGGCGTCGGCCCGCTTTTCCGTCGGGAGCGAGCCGAGCGCGCTCCAGCCAAGCATGCCGAGCGCATGGGCTTCGTCGTAGGCGGCGCGGGTGGCGCTGCGATTGATGAGATTGAAGCCGGCTTCGCTCGCCTCGCGCAACGCGCTCTCGGACTTCGGCACCTGGTAGAGGCCCAGGATGAATTCTCGTTCGCCGCGCACGCGCAACATGCCGTCACGCTCGGGGCGGGTGGAGGCGGCGGCGGCGAACGCGCTCGGGACAACCGGAAGCGCGGCCGTGGCGAGGGTGGCGGTCTGGAGAAAGTGTCGGCGATTCATAGTCGTGATGTCATGTTAAGCAGGAAGTGTAGGTGGGCGTCCAGCCCGACGTTTTGTTTCTTTGAGGTGCAAGCGCCAGGCGATAGCCGCCAGCAGCAGAGCCATGAGGATGCTCATCGCCAGGGCCAGCAAGTTTGTGTTCCTCATGCCGGTGTGAACGTCACCGCGCACCAGCCAGCCGATTACCTCTTCCTGCACGATCGGGCCGATGCTGCCAATGCCATTGACCAACCCGGCCACGGCCACGGCGTTTTTTTCGCCCGCGACCTGAACCGAAGCCGCCCCGCACAATAGGGTGTCCGGTCCGTAAAGCATAAAGCCCACGAGCCCGAAACACAGCGCGCCGGCGATCGGGTTGCCACCGAATTGGAGGACCGCCAGATAGCCCAGCACCACCCCGACGCCCATGCACGCGCCTACCGCCGCCCAATTGCCACGGAACCAGCGGTCCAGCGCCCAACCGGCCAGGACCACGCCGCCCACGCCGGCGAAATCAAACACCTGCGAGTAGTAGCTTGCGCGGGCCACATCCAGGCCTTGGATATTCAGGAAAGCCGGCAACCAGGAGTCGAGGGCGTAGCGGAGAAACTTGATGCAAAAGTAACTCGCACCCATCGCGAGGATGATCGGGTTCATCGCCAACTGCGCATATTGTCCGAGCGTGACGCGGTCCGCCTGGGAGGCTTGGACCGCCCGGGTTTCATTGGATTGCTCATCCACGATGGGTTCGAGCCCCACCTCCTGGGGCCGATTGCGCTGCCAGATGTAAACGATCCACCAGACCGCGAAACCTACTAGCGTGCAACCGCAGAAGGACCAGCGCCAGCCATACGCGCCGAGCAGAAAGCCCCCGAGCGATTTGACCAGCATATTGCCGAATAAATAATTCGTGGACCACACGCCCATAATCCGCCCGCGCTCCGCCGGTCGTAGCCATTGCGATACCGCGCCGACGCTTCCGGGCCAACCGGCGGCCTGAACCAGGCCGTTGAAAAACATGAAGACGAGAAAAGTGGCGAACGAGTTGGCGAAGCCGAAGATGACATTGAAAACGATGGAGAGGCTAAGTCCCCCCAAGAGTAACACACGCGGGCCCCACCGCCGCCCGATGAAGCTGTTGATAAACATGCCCAGCATGTAAGCCACGAGGTAGGCGGTCCAAATGTGCGCCGTGTCACCGAGTTTCCAGTGGAGGTCCTGGGCGATGCTGGTCTTGCAAATCGTGAATACCTTGCGCGTGAGATAGAAGCCACCGTAAGCAAAGTACGTGGAGATGAGAATGCGCCAGCGCCAGGTCACTTGCCCAGGTGACAGGACTTTGACCGAAGTGTCCGCAGGTGCTGGCGCAGGCATAGTCAAAAGCGGCTTGCGGGCTGGTTAAGCTCTCTCATTAACCCCGCGCTTTAGCGAGGTGAGAGTCACGCGAAGGAGGAGGGACCAACCGCTTCCGCGGTTCGAGAATCATACGCCCGTTCCATCACCCCGCTGAAGCGACGTGTTAATGAGCATAAGCCGCGAATAGCCCCAGAAGTCTTTGAGGTGTGCAAGTTCATCCCCGGTGCATACTCCGCACGCTTTCGATCAGGTAGTCGAGTGCCTCCTGTGTTTGCCGGGGATTGATCGGGAGCGTGACCAGGCGTTCAGCCACGGCTTCGGCTACGGGGAACTGGCCTTGCCGGAAGCCGCGATTCTTGAACGCGGTGGCAAAGTGCAGCGGAGTGTAATGAGTTCCTACTTTGACGCCCCGCTCGTGGAGCATGGTGTGGATGAAGTCGTCCTTCGTGCAGCCAAACTTCGCGGTGTCAATCTGAACGGGGTAGAGGTGGAAGACGTGTTTGTTACCGGGCCGAACAGTTGGGAGTGTGATGCCGGGCACGTCGCGCAGCCCGGCGGAGAGATAGGCGGCATTGTCAATGCGACGCTGATTCAGTGCGTCTAGTTTGCGCAACTGCACTGAGCCGACGGCGCCCTGGACATCCGTCAGGCGGAAGTTGTACCCGCAGTCGTCAAAGTCCTGAAACCAAAAGCGCTGGCCCATCGGGAAACGCGCCTCGTCCAGGGAACAGTATTTTGTGCTGCGGCCATAGACGCGCGTGCAGTGCGAACGATAGAGCGCCACCCGTTCAAAGATGGCGAGATCATTCGTCACCACCATGCCCCCTTCGCCGAGCGTGGAAATGTTCTTCTGCTCGTGAAAACTGAAGCAGCCCGTCGCGCCCATGCTGCCGGCTTTGCGGCCCTTGTATTCGGCGCCAACTGCGTGGCAGGCATCTTCCACCACCGGCACGCCGTGCCGCTGCGCGATAGCGAGGATGGCGTCCATGTCGCAGCATTGGCCGTAGAGATGCACCGGGAGAATCGCCTTGGTGTTCGGGGTGATCTTGGCTTCGAGTTGGCGGGCGTCGAGATTGCAAGTGTCCGGCTCGATGTCCACGAAATCCACCTCCGCCCCCAGCGTGACGCCAGCGGCGGCGGTCGCAATCCACGTCATCGGCGTCGTGAGGATGCGGTCGCCGGGTTTGATCCCCAGGCCGACGAGCGAGAGGAACAAGGCGGCGGTGCCGTTGCTGACGGCGCGGGCGTGGGCGGTTCCGCAATAAGCGGCAAACTCATTTTCAAACTGGATGCAGGCCTCGCCGCTCGTGGGCGCTCCGGCGCGCAAAACTTCCAGCACGGCGCGCTCTTCGTCGGGGCCGTATTCCGAGCCGTACTTGATTTGCAGATCGTATTTAATTTGGGGTGCGCTCATGGCAATGGAGTCTCCGACATTTTCAGAATCAAAGAAAGGCCTTCGGCGAGCGTGCGCGCCGGGGTCTGGAGTTGGGCGCAGGTTTTGGCGTTGAGGAGCGACACGTCGCGGGGACGTGCGGCGCGGCCTGGTGAGGGGACGACTCCTTGCGAGATCACAAGGTCCTTGGGAAACCCGAATCGCGTCGCGATCTGATGCGAGATTTCCAAGCGGTTCAAGCGATCCTTGCCCGCGAGGTGAAAAATGCCGTGCTGTTTCCCCGCCGCGAGTTCGAGCAAAGCCTGGCCCACGGTGATAACATCCACCGGCGTGCGAATTTCCCGTGGAGTTGCCCCGATCGTCTGCCCGGCCTTCCAACTGGCAATCATCTTGGCTAGGAAAGAATTCCCCGCGCCCATCACAGGCAGGCCGACCACCAGCGACAGTCGGGCGACGACCGCTTGCGCCCCCAAGCCGACGGCGATTTGCTCGGCTGCAACCTTCGTCTCGGCGTAGAAATTCACCGGGCCGGGTTGGGCATCCTCAGCGTAAGGCGCGTGTTCGCCGTCGAAGATGGTATCCGTTGAGCACAACACGAACTTGCAGCCGGCCGCGGCGCACCGGCTCGCGAGGGCGCGCGTCAACTCCACATTGACCTCTCGCGCGAGTTCGGGGTGCTTCTGGCAAAAATCAATGTCGGCCAGGGCTGCGGTGTGGATGACCGCGTCCGGTTTGACCTCGCGAAAAAGCTGATCCAATTGAGCCGGCACCTGCGGATCGCAAGTGTGCCAGTGAAGTTGTTCGTGCCGGGCGAGCGGTTCGCCGCGCGAAACGGCGTGGACCAGCCATTCCGCGCCCGCCTGGGCCAGCACACTGCCGGCCACAAAGCCGTTGGCGCCGGTGACAATCAATTTCTTCCGGGCGATCATTTTGTTTCTGATTTGCGACTTGGTTCGTGGCGACACCCCGTCGGGCAGGTGCGGGCCGAGAGCATAACGCCCGTCGCTGCCACTTCAACCCGAAACCCGAAGTCGAACTGGCGGCGGGTATGATTGGAAGCGGGTGAAGGCGTTGGTGGCGTTGAAGTCGCAGCGGAGTGCGCCCGTCCTCGGGCGCCGCCAGCCCTGTGCGCTTGGCGGTTTGGGAAGTTCCGGCAGGTTGCGTCCGCGTCACTTTGCTGTGGTCGAGGATGGCCACACTCCGGGCCTCACCCGTTCTTAATCACCCCGATCGCGGCCGGGGCGGAAAGGTTGCCAAGCGGCGGGTGATGAGTAGTATCACGACGTGATTCACCGGGTTCAACAGCGACGGGATGCTCAGAATTGCCGGGCGCTGCGCAACTCCTAACGACATCTCCAGATGAAAATATTGACGCTCGAAAACCTCCTTTCCCTGAGCCGCCGCCTTCGCAGTGCGGCCCCTCTCGCCCGCGCGGTCCTGCGCTGTGGCTTCGCGCGGACGAAGGCGTCCGCGCTCCTGCCGATCGCAAACTCATTGCCCTGCCGCGCGATTTCGAAACCGTTGGGGCGACCCTTGCACCAGGGTTGTGGCACGGGGGTCTCACCCGGGGGGTTCGAATCGCACGGGCGAGACGCCTGTGCCACTAGGGCCGCGACGGTTCAGGGGTTCAACGCGCGAACTTTCGTTTGGGGAATTCTCACTTTGTTCCCTTTCCTCCTGGCGCAGGCGCAATCCCCGATACCGACCCCGGCGGAGCTCGCGGAGGCCCATCGCTGGGCGGCGGCGAAGTTCGCCGGGCGGATCGAAGAACCGAAACCCGAGCCAGCGATTGTCGTGCTGGCGAACCACGATCCGGTGCAGAAAAACGGCCGCCGCGGCGGGCCAATGCGGATCGGGGACCGCGAGTTCAGCCGTGGGCTTTACTGTCACGCGCCGAGCAAGCTCGTCGTGCGATTGCCCGGGCCTGGCAAGACGCTCACGGCGGTCGCGGGTGTGGACAGCAACGACCAGACGAGCGGCGGACGCGGCAGCGTGGATTTCTCGGTTCACGCCGGCGGCGCGGAAAAATTCCGCTCCGGCGTAATGCACGAGGGTATGGCCGGGAAGCCGGTGAACGTGGAATTGCATGGCGCAAACGAGTTTGAGCTGCGCGTCGAAGAAACGGCGGACGGCATTTCCTGTGATCAAGCTGATTGGGCCGACGCGAAAGTCATTCTCGCTGATGGACGCGAACTCTGGCTCGCCGATTTGCCATTGCAAGAAGGCGGAGGACGCGCGCCGCTGAACACCGAACTGCCGTTTACGTTCACCTACGATGGGAAGCCAGCCGCGGAACTGTTCAAGACGTGGAAGTTGGAACGTAAGACAACCCCGGGCCGCCGCGGTGACGAGGCGGACCTCACGCGTACCAATCCGCCGCCGCCCGTCGGCGGCTACGAAGTGACGTGGACCGACCCAGCTACCGCCTTGCTGGTGCGTTTAGTCGGCTTTGAGTATGCGGACTTTCCCACAGTTGAGTGGACGGTTTATTTCAAGAACACCGGCCCGAAGGAAACGCCCTTGCTCACCGACATCCTGGCACTCGATCTGAGCCTCGAACGCGGCAGCGAGCGCGAGTTCACCTTGCATCATCACAAGGGAACCTTCGTCCGTGCGGACGATTTCGAGCCACTCACGACAACGCTTACCGCGAAGCAAGAACTACGGTTCGCGCCGCCAGCCGGGCGTCCGCTGGGACAGGTGTTTCCGTATTTCAATCTCGAGTGGCAAGACGAAGGCCTGATCGCGGTGGTGGGCTGGCCGGGGCAATGGTTCGCCGAGTTTACGCGCGACAACGCCCGCGGGTTGCATCTGGTCGCCGGTCAGGAGCGCACGCACTTGCGCCTGAAACCCGGCGAAGAAATCCGCACGCCGCTCGTGGTGCTCCAGTTCTGGAAGGGCGGGGACTGGCTGCGCGCCCAAAACGTCTGGCGGCGCTGGATGGTGGCGCACAACATTCCGCGTCCGGGCGGCGCCGCTCCACGTCCGCTGCTGACGCCGTGCAGTTCGCACCAGTTCGGCGAGATGATCCAAGCGGACGAGGCGAGTCAAAAACTTTTCATTGATCGTTACCTCGAAGAAAAGCTCAACCCCGATTACTGGTGGATGGACGCTGGCTGGTATGTTCATTACGGCCAAGGCTGGCCGCAGGTCGGCACCTGGGAGGTGGACCCGGCCCGTTTCCCGCACGGCTTGCGCGCGATCACCGACCACGCGCACGCGAAGAGCGTGAAGAGTATCGTGTGGTTCGAGCCGGAGCGCGTCACGCCGGGCACGTTCCTTTACACGAACAATCCCGCGTGGTTGCTCGGCAAAGGCGGCGGTCAGAAACTGCTCGACCTCGGCCATCCCGAAGCGCGGACGTGGCTCATCAATCACGTTGACCGAATGCTCACCGAGCAGGGCATTGATCTCTACCGTCAGGATTACAATGTGGACCCGCTGAATTTCTGGCGCGAGACGGACAGCGAGGACCGGCAGGGCATCACGGAAAACCATTACGTGAGCGGCTATCTGGAGTTTTGGGATGCGTTGCGGCGGCGGCATCCGGGCTTGTTGATTGACTCCTGCGCCTCTGGCGGACACCGCAACGATCTCGAAACGATGCGCCGCTCGCTGCCGTTCTTGCGCAGCGATTTCATTCAGGACGCCGTCGGCAACCAGTCCCACACCTACGGCCTCTCCTTCTGGCTGCCCTATCACGGCACCGGCACTGATCAACTGAACCCCTACGATCTTCGCAGCGCACTAGCTTGCCCGCATTTCATCGCCTGCTGGGATGTGCGCGACCGCAAACTCGACTACAACTTCCTACGAAAGACCGTCTCTGACTGGCGCGGCTACGCGGACAACTACCTCGGCGACTACTACCCGATCACGCCCTACAGCACTTCCAACGACGCCTGGCTCGGGTGGCAGTTCGATCAACCCGAGCAGGGCCGCGGCGTCGTGCAAGCTTTCCGCCGCGCTAACAGCGTCTATGAATCCGCCCGCTTCAAATTGCACGGCCTTGAGGCTGCCGCGCTTTACCTTGTAACCGATCTGGACACTCCCGAAGCGAAGCTGCAACTCAGCGGGCGTGAATTGATGGAAACCGGCGTGGGGCTGACGCTGACCCAACAACCGTCCGCGAAAATCGTCACCTACAAAAAGGTCCGCTGAACTGTGTTCCCACGTAAGCGGCTATTAACAAGAAATCCCTCGCTTCCCTAATCGCAGGTGTTGTCTAATCGCTTCGCCGGAATTAATGCCGCGAGCTTCCGGGAAACAAAAAATGAAACCGAGAATCATCTGACCATGAGCCCGCATTCGCCTTCCAACCTGAACCGCCGACAGTTCCTGAAAACCACCGCCGCCGGGGCCGCGGGATTCGTCTTTGCTTCAACTATCGCCCAGGAGAAAAAGAACGTGACCATCCAAACCATCCAGACTTTCCCGCTGATTTATCCCACCGTCGGCCGGTTCAAATTTTTTGAAGGACCAAAAGGGCGTCCGACCGGCCGCCCCGCCGTACTGGTGAAGATCACCGCCAGCGACGGAACCGTCGGTTGGGGCGAGAGCGTGCCGATTCCGAAGTGGAGCTACGAAACGCTGGAAACCGTTCACACGACGATCAACCGCTATCTCGCGCCGGAACTCCTCGGCCTCCACCCCGCCGACACCCAGGCGATCGAAGCGGTGTTGAAGAGCACGATCGCGCCGTCGTTCTCGACCGGCCAGCCGATTTGCAAAGCGGGCATTGATCTGGCGCTCGCCGATCTCAACGGCAGGTTGCTCAACCAAAACGCCGCGCAACCGTGGAAGCGCAAAGGCCGCGACCAAATCACGCTGAGCTGGACGCTGAACCCGCGCACGCTCGACGAAATCGAGGGCCTGATCGCGCAAGGCCAGGCGCGCGGCTACAAGAACTTCAACGTCAAGGTCGCGCCCGACGCGAAGTTCGATCTGGAAATTTGCCGGATTGTGAAGCGCCTCGTGCCCGACGGTTTTCTCTGGGCAGATGCCAACGGCGGCTACGACGAAGCCACGGCGCTAGACGTCATGCCCAAGCTCGCGAAGCTCGGCGTGCCGGTCCTCGAACAACCGTTGCCCGCCAACCGCCTGACCGGTTATCAGCGACTGAAGAAACAAGGCGCACTGCCGATCATCATGGACGAAGGCATCGTCTCGGCGGTGGAACTGGAGGAATTCATCAAGCTCGGTTGCCTCGATGGCGTGGCCATGAAACCCGCGCGCTGCGGCGGATTGACCGAGGCGCGGCGGCAGATTGAAGTGGTGCTCAATGCCGGGCTGATGTTTCTGGGCAGCGGCCTGACCGATCCGGATTCCTCGCTGGCCGCGTCGCTGATTCTCTACGGCGCGTATGATTTGAAATATCCGGCGGCGCTGAACGGCCCGCAATTCATCAACGGCAGCGTTCTCAAGCAACCGTTCAAAGTCGAAAACGGCGCGCTGGCCGTGCCCACCGGCCCGGGATTGGGCGTGGAGATTGATGAGAGCAAAATCGAACCTTTCTCGGTTAAGATTTGAACGCCTCTCCTGAACCCCGATATGAGAAACGGAATTCCCCTGATCGCTTTTCAAAACCCCGTAGCCGCCGACGTCAGGAGGCGCAAACTTCCTGTTTTTTCCGAGCCGCGACAACCAAGGGTCAGAGCCTCCTTACGCCGGCTGCTACTTTCAAGTTTGCTCCCCGCAGTCTGGCTCGCCGCCGTCGTTTCCCTCCACGGTGCCGAAGCCCGCTTCCGTTTCACTGACGTGAACGACAACTCCCTCGGCCTCTGGGAAGGCAACCGTCCGGTGTTCGTTTACAATCACGGCGTCATGACCAATGCCAACGCCCCCGCCGACCGCGCCCGCAGCAGCTATGTGCATCCGCTTTACGGCCTCGATGGCGAAGTGCTTACGGACGATTTTCCGAAGGACCACTTTCATCATCGCGGCCTATTCTGGGCCTGGCCGCATGTGCGCATCGGCGACGAGGAGTTTGACCTCTGGATGCTCAAAGGTATCCGCACCCAATTCGAGCGCTGGCTCAAGCGCGACGCGGGCAAGAAGTCCGCCGTGCTCGGCGTGCAAAACGGCTGGTTCGTCGGCGACCGCAGGGTGATGGACGAACAAGTCTGGTTGCGCGTCTGGCCGGCCACCGCCGCGGGCCGGGCGGCGGACGTGGAACTCACCTGGATTCCGCTGGAGAAACCGATCACGTTGCGCGGCGCGGAGGGGAAAAGTTACGGCGGCCTGACGCTGCGTTACGCGCCGTTCAAGGGCGAAACAATCATCACCACTCCCGCCGGCCGCACGAAAGAGGATTTGCCCATCGCCCGGCTGCCGTGGGCCGATCTCTCCGCGCAATTTGCCGGTGCGGCGGCGGTGAGCGGCGCAGCCATCTTCATTGCTCCAGCGCATCCGGATTATCCGCCGGAATGGCTGACGCGGCATTACGGCTGTCTCTGCGTCGGCTGGCCCGGCGTCAAGGAGCAGACATTTCTGCCCGGAAAACCGATCCACTGCCGCTATCGCGTTTGGATTCATCGCGGCGCACCCGAGGCCACGAACCTCGCGCAAGCCTACCAAGACTACACCCGCGCCAGCTCCAATGCCCCGCCGATTTCGATGCAATCGGGCCCTGCCGAATACAAGCCCCGACAGTGAGCCTTGGTTGGAGCAGTAGCCCAATACGACCTGCAAAGCCTGGGTTTCAACGCCAAGCCGCCCAGGCACAGTTAAACCTAGAGAGCCAGCTTGGGTTTTAGCGCCTCTTTGAGCAGTGCAACTTCGGTCGGAGCAGCCGACGTGCGGAGGCCGCTACGTTCCGCGCAAAGACGCAAAGAAAAACGGGTTTGCCTTGCGCCATTGCGTTAAAAACCTGAGGCGAGGCAAGCAAGTCGTTCCGGCCCTGCACGGGCCGGCCGTCATCATAGTGCGCCAGCCCCAGTCGGTTGGTTGGCAGGCCGGACGGAAAAGCCGACAAGGGCGACGGCGTCGCGGCGGTCACTGGCGCGCCCTCTTTATCGTAAGCCCCGCGCAGCAACACGAACGTCGGTCGCGGCTCTGTCATTTCCTCCATGACCAGAGTGATCGGGATGAAGGGGTCGCTTCCTCAATCCGTTTCTTCAAGTCCAAGGGCGGGCTTTCCGGGCAGACAATCCGAGATTCAACGCCCGCAACTGTCCGCCTGATGGGAGCGGCTTCGGAACGCCAGTTGCAATCGGCGTTCCGAAGGCCGGAATTCAAATCGTGAACGGTGGTTGGGCCTCGAACGCCGCGTTCTTTGCCCCGACGACGTAGTAGTTCGGCGTCTGGGTGCCGGGCATTTGCGCGACGATTCTATCCCGGAAACTGCGGTAGCTGCCGGTGAATTTTCCATTGTTCCAGGCTTTTTTCAGCTTCTCCGTGAAGAGGCCGTTGCGGTTGCCATCCAGCGAGGTCTGGTTGTCCTGGCAGCCGGAAACGAGCAGCACGCTGGCGCGCACGGGAATTTTTTCCGCTCCTTGCAAGCTAGCTTGGATGCCGTCGTAAGCTCTTTTATGCGCGGCATAAACCTGCTTGCCGCGCGGAAACCACGGCATCACCCGTTGCCGGGGACCGCCGCTCAGGAAGGGCGGCAGCGCGCGGGTGACCGTGCCGCTGTGGCAACTGTCCGAGAGCACCAGGATGCGGACGCCTTTCTTGAACTTGCTCCAGAGCGCGTAGAGTTCATCGTCCACTAACTGGCGGTCAAAGAGACACCACGTTTCGTCCATGCGATCGTTGTCTTTTTCATCGCCGTTCTTATCCGGCACCTGGCCGCCGTGGCCGGAGTAGGTGAGGAAAAAGAGATCGCCGGACTTGAGTTGTTTCGCGGCGTTCGTGATGCCGGCAATAACCGCGGCGCTGGTGGCGGCGCTGGTGAGGAGCATTTGGCTGTTGGCAAAGCCGCGCCGCTTGGCCAGCGCGAGCATGTCCTTGGCGTCGAATTCGCAGGCGGCGAGTTCACCGTTCCAGCCCTCATATTGGGCGGGATCAACGAAGTTCAGACCGAGATGGAGGGAGTTACCTTGGGGCATATACGTGAGAGGGTTTGATTTATTGGCACCGCGCCCGTGCTCCGCTGACTTGCCGCCACCCGGCGTCCGCCACTTCCGTGGCGAAGGAACTCACAGGCAATCGTAATTCCGCCGCTCCGCAACTCTGAGCGACTTGTTTTTGCGTCGGATTCATTGGTTGAAATCATACGCTGGAAGGGTTGGCTGACAAGCGATTTCCTGCCGGATTGGGAAACCAGCGCCGCCCGGGACGGCGTGCGCTCCGTTCTTGCCGAGCGGCAATTCGCTTTGGAGCTGGAAACAAAATGCGCTCGATTCTGGTTGAACTCCGCCCTCCAACAACTCATAACTCCACCAACGTGTCCCACAGGCGCGTCACAAAAACCCGACTGCAAACCATGAAAACACTCGCCGAAAAAAAGCGCGCCCACGAAGTTTTCTGGCGGGGCGAAGGCCCCGGCCTTTTGCTCACGCCGACGGCGGCGATGGACCAATACGATCTCGCCGGCTACCGCGAGCGGTTCGAGAATCCGGAATTGATGTGGCAGGCCGAAATGCGCCGCGCGCGGCCGGTGCTGGACTGGCCCACGGATGGCATTCCGACCGTGCGCCCGAATCTTGGCGTGGTGTTCGTGCCGGCGATTGCGGGCACGGATTATCGCATCCCGGACGGGTCCATGCCCTGGCCCGGCTCGCCGCTCACGCGGGACGCGATCCGCGCGATCAAGGAGCGCGACGTCGCGTCGGCCCGGTTGATGCAACTAGCCCGGGAGTTTTATGCGATTCACGAAGCGCGCGGCGAAACGGAAATTGCCGCCTACCATCCCGACACGCAGGGCGTTTTCGACATCGCGCACCTGCTGGCCGGGGAGGAAATTTTTCTGCAACTCAGCGACGAGCCGGATTGGATCCACGAGTTGATGGAACTTGGCCTCGAACTCTACGTGCGCGTTTCCCGCGAGTTGAAGACGATGCTGCGGCAGCCACCCGGCGAGATGATCCACGGCCACGGCACGCCACAAGGGATTTACTTTCCCCACGCCGGCGTGCGCATCAGCGAGGACACGCCCACGCTGCTCTCGCCGAAAATGCTGGCGGCAGTGGTGCTGCCATTTATCGAGCGCGCGGCGACGCCGTTCGGCGGGGCGTTCGTGCATTACTGCGGCAAACACAACGCGTTCTTTGAACAACTCTGCCGCTGTCCCCAGGTGCGCGCGATTGACCTGGGCAACAGCGAATCCTACGACCTGCGCTGGCTGCTGGCCCAATGCGCCGGTGGCGGCAAGGTGCTCTACAGCCGCATCGCCGCGCAACCGGGCGAGGATTGGCAAAGGTATCTGCGCCGCATCGCCGCCGCCATTCGGGAGACCGGGGCGCGCGTCGTTTTGCGGCCGATGGTCTTTCCGGAAACGCGCGCCGAATGTCAGGCGATGCTCGATCTCTGGCACGAACTCACAGCTTGAACCCAGCGCGGAATGCTTCGGGCAGTTCGCGCGCGACAAAATGCCCGGGGGCTTCGCAAAAACGGTGAACAAATTGCGCAAAAACAGTTAGCCCCGACCAACGGGTGAATAACATTACTCCCATGATGACATCACACAATCAAGTTGGCTTTGCCGGAGCAGGGTCAGAAACTACATTCCCTTCAATTTGTGACCTTGCGCCATCGTTCCGTCACTGAAGGTGGCCTTGGTGGTTCTGGCTCTGCTGTTGACCGGGAGCAACCCCATCATGGACGCCTCTCTACTCTATTGCCCTCCGTGCCAGCCACGGTTCGCGACTCCGATTCTCGGGTTCAAACCCAAGCCGGCAGCCGCGCGAGGGCACGCGACCTACAGCGGGCGGGGGCGGAACGAGATGCGGGCGGTTCCGAAAAGCATCATCCCCTCGGTCGCACATTCCACAAGAACGCCAGCAGCACGATGCCGAGCGCAGTGCAGACCACCACGGACCAAAGCGCTGCGTTCCAGCCGTAGTGTTGCGCGACCCAGCCAATGCCCTTGCCCTGGATTACCCGACCCACGTAGCCGAAGAAGCCCACAAAGCCCGCCGCCGTGCCCACCGCCTTCTTCGAGGTGAGATCGAGCGACATCACTCCCGAAAACATTACGGGCACATAGACCAAGAAGCCGATCACGGCGAAGAGCGCCATGTCCACCCAGAGCAATTTTGCCGGCACATACGCAATGGCCGCAAACGCAAACGTCAGCGGAATCATCGCCAGCACACTCACCCGCGCGCGGCGTCCGCCCAGCTTGTCGGATAGCCAGCCCATTGAGAGCATGCCCGCGGCGCCGGCGAATTCGATGACGGTTGTGCTGAAGCCACCCTCGGCCAGCGACGCGCCTTTGACTTCCTTCAAGTAGGTCGGCCCCCAATCCACCATCGCGTAACGCGCGATATAGACGAACACATTGGCGAGCGCGAGAATCCAGAGGGTCTTGTTCGGGAAGATGTATTTCATCAACAACTCGCGTGCGGTGAGTTCGCGCTCGTGAGCTTCTTGCGCGTCGGCGGGCCAGTCATTCTTGAATTCCTCGACCGCCGGCAAGCCGACTGATTGCGGGGTGTCCCGCATCCGCCAAAACAAGTAAATTGCCCCGAGCACGGCGATGCCTCCCGGCACATAGAAGGCGGATTGCCAACCCCACAGCCCGGCGCACTTCGCCGCCAAGTAGCCCGCAATGCCGCCGCCGATGTTGTGCGAAATGTTCCACACCCCAAACACCGTGCCGCGCTCCCGCGCGCTATACCAATGCGAGAGCCCGCGCGTGCAAGGACCATAACCCATGCCTTGCACGAAACCATTGAGGGCCCAGAGCGCGAGGTGCATTCCATAGGTGGAACTCGCGCCAAACCCGAAATTGAGCGCCGCGGTCAACAACATGCCCACGGCGACATACTTCCGCGCGTCGCTGCGGTCGGCAAAGTAGCCCATCACGAATTTGCCGAGGCCATAGGCGATGGCAGTCCCGGCGAGAATATCGCCAATCATGGACTTGTCGTAACCGAGCGCGGCCCCGATCTCTTTGGAGACGGGCGAGAAGTTATTGCGAACTAAGTAAAACGTGGCGTAGGCAAGGAAGGCGGCTTCGAAAATGCGCCACCGGTAGGGTGGGTAGAGCCGGGCTACCTCGGCAGGTGGCAGCCGGGCAATATGCGGGGCGGGCTTGAACCAGTGGAGGAGGTTGAGGAGCATGAGGCAGGCGGGAGGGAGGTATTCAGTAGCCAGTGTTCAGCACTGGGCTCCGTGATGTGTGGGTGGTGGGCTGAGAGCCTGTTTGAAAACTCCAATTGCGGTCGTAGTAGCCGGCGTAAGGAGGCTCCAATCTATTGGCTTTTGCGATTCTAAACCCACCTTGAGTCCGCGCATTGCTGCGTCCCGAGCCACGCCCGCGCCGACGATGCCGCCACCGATGATTAGCACGTCGAGGGGAGAGTGGGTAAGTGCTTCGAACGCCGTGTCTCTTGGAGGCGTGACCTTCATTCTATTGCCCCATCTCGTGCGGCCTGCAGCATTTCCCCGAGTCTGGCGATGTCGGGGAGAATGAGGTCCAGGGGCGGCGAGTGTTGCGCTGCTTGCGCCGCCGTGGTTTCGCCGGTAAGCACCAGCACGGCGAGAGTGCCGGCGCGCTGGGCCATGATCATGTCCGTATAAAGCCGGTCGCCGACCATCGCGAGATTGTCCGGCGCGAGGGCGTGCCGGTGCAAGATGCCGCGAATCATCGCGGGATCCGGTTTACCCAACACGGCAAAGGGCGCGCAGTCGGTGGCGGCTTCCAACGCGGCGCAGATCGAGCCGCAATCCACCAGCGTCGTCGGCTGATCGGTGGGACAGACGCGGTCGGGGTTGGTGGCAAACCAGGGTTTACCCTGATTGATCCACCACGCGGCGCGGCAAAGCCGGGGATAGGTGAGCGTGTTGTCGAAACCGACGAGGACGGCATCGGGAGGTTCCTGCGGGCTATCGGGTAGCAAAATAAATCCCGCCGCCTCGAACTGCCGGCCCATGCTCGCGGTGCCGAGCGCAAAAAGCCGCCGCACCGCCGGCCATTTCTCGCGCAGGAATTCGATGGTCGCCTGCGTCGAGGTGTAGAGTTGCTCCTCCGTGGCGGGAATCCCGAGGCCGCGCAGATGAGCGAGGTAGTCGGTCACGCTCTTGGAGGGATTATTGGTGAGGAAGGTATAGCCGAGGCCAAGGTCGCGCAGTAATTGCAGAAACGGAGTTGTGGTCGCGAAGAGCGTGCCGCCTTTGTAAATGGTGCCGTCCAAGTCCAAGGCGACATGGCGGATTTTTTGGAGGCGGCGGTTCATAGCATGAAGCGTGGAATCAGCGGATGAATCAGTAGGAAGGCGGCCCACGGCGCGCTCTCAGGGGACATGCGCCTTAGGGGATTCGGCGAGTGGAATTGTCCTGCATCCAAGCCACGTCGGGGTTGTTGGGGGTGGGTTTGAAATTGAAATCAAAGTTCTGCCCCTTCCGCAGCGGGGGCGTGGTGCGAGGGTCGCGCCAGCGCCGCAACTCGGCATGGCCGTCGGCAAAAGAGAACCCGCCCGCCCCGCCGTGATAGGCGGCCGGGTAGTCCACGATGCCGTAACTCGCCGGGGTGGGAGCGCCGCCGGGAATAGTCGCCGCGCCTTCCATGGCGATGACGAACATGCCGTCGTTGATGCTGTCCTCACGTTCGTCCAGAAAGACGCCGGTCCTTGTCGGGCCGGGATCCCGCATGTCACCCATTTTCCGATAAATCCGGGCCTCGCGGCTACTGTTGCCAAAGGAGGTTTGGGACCAGCTCATGGCCATGAGTTGGCCCCCGCCGCTGCCGCGTCCGCCCACCCAGTTGATCAGGGACATGCTGCGCACGCGCGGAACCGTCTGGCGCGCGGGATTCAGCACCGTGCTCTGGTCGGCGGGGCATTTGAAAATACCGGCGCTCTTGCCGCAGTACGGCCAGAGGATGCCGGGAGTCAGATCGTGGTTAATATCCCAATTGTCAGGGGCGGACGAGTAATCGAGCCAACCGTTGACCCAGGCGTAAGGGTCGTAATTACCGTTGCCCTTCACAAAAGGCAACACGTCGCGGTTATCATCCAAGTACATTTTCCAAGCCAGCACCAGGTGCTTGTGGTTGTTCATACAGTAGATGCCCTGCGCATTCTGCTTGGCCTTGCTCAGTGCCGGCAGGAGCATCGCCGCAAGGATGGCGATAATGGCGATAACCACCAACAGTTCAATTAGCGTAAATCCCGTCCGGACATTGCGGTTGCGTTTCATAATTTCAGTCCTTTTCAATTCTCTGCGTTGCCCATTGTTTTTCAACCAAGAAAAGGAGCCGACTCGCGGTGACGGCTCCCCGTTTACGATCCTAGCCCGATAAGTTCTGCGGGTCAGCCAGCACCCGGGAGAAGGCGCTGCTGGCGGGAATCCAAAACTCCTTATCGCGATGTTGCTTGAGCCGGTCACGGACAACCTCCGCTTCGCCAATGTAGGTCGGTTGCTTTCTCGTGTCCGGGTCCACGCCAAGCAGGATGTAAACACCAGACTTGGCGAGTTCTTCGCGAGCCAACAGATCGGCAAGCCGGGAGCGCGGACCCGCGAGAGCTTTGCCTGTCCAGTTTACGCGTTCTGCGGTTCGCAGGCTTTGCGCGTCGGTTTTCGGAGGGAAGAGTTTGATGGTAACTCCAGCCATAAGATGCGCCCAGTAGATCAAAAGGTGGATGGCGCGTCAACCGTTGCCCCGGAATCAGGTTCAAACGAACAGTAATCGGATTCCACACTCTTATCGGTTGGGAGCTGGCAGTAAATCCACGCCGGAATGATCAGGACGGACGCGCAGGCGGAGGCAGCGGATCGAGTTGCTTTGCGCATCCTGGGTGCGATGGCCGCCGCTGTTGAGGTAGGTGATGAAGAGCGAGCCGTCGGGCAGTTCCATCGCCTTGCCGTAGCCATAGGAGTTGTCCACTAGGAAGCCGTGGTCCTTCGCGGGTGCGATCCAAGTGTGACCGCCGTCGTTGCTCAAGATCACCCGCAGGCCGCCGTGACCGGGCGCATAGGAGCCATGCAGGCAGACAAGCGTGCCGTCGCGCAATACATAGAGGCTCGGCGCAAACATGCGGAAGCCGAAAGTCACGGGCGGCGTCCAGGTGTGGCCGTGATCGCGCGACCAGCTTATGTCTCCCTCCGGGCGCGCCATCATCACCATCTGGCCATCGGGTAATTCGGCCACGGTAACTTCCTGCAACTCGTGGGCGGCCTTGACTGTCGCGAGCAGTTTCCAACTCTTGCCGCGATTGGTGGAACGTAGCACCGCGGCTTGGTCCGGCGGACCGGTGCTGGCGCGTCCGTTGACCGCGACCAGCACCGAGCCGTCTTTCAAGCGCACGAGCGGGCCGTCGGTTTCGTCATAGGAGAAGGGCGTTTGCAATTGGCGACTCTTCTTTTCCCAAGTGCGCCCGCCATCGAAGGAGCGGACGAAATGCACGCGCACTGCGAGCGGCGAGTCTTTACCCCAATCGCCACCCTCCGGCTCGCCCGAGTAGGTGAAAATCGAGCAGAGTAGCGTGCCGTCGCGCAATTCCACGAATGCCGGATGCCGGTCATCGGCGGGGGTGTCAATGAGCGTGACTGGCTTGCTCCAGGTTTTGCCGGCGTCGGTCGAGCGCATGATCATCGCACGGCCACCAGTGGGCGCGACGATGTCCGCCGGCAAACCCATCTTCTTGTATTCCTCCAGCGTCTTGACCGGATAACGCAGCGGGGTGGGCGCCGAGGCATGCCAGTAACCGGCGTTGAAACCGACGAGCCAGTCGCCGTTCTTGAGCCGTATCGGCGATTCCCAGCCCACGAATCCGCCATAGCCGGGGAATGGATCGGGTTGATTCACGCCCGGCCCGACGAGTGTCGCGCGGCAATCTTCGGCCCGCATGGGGGACTCCCCGCCCGCGACGAGCTGCACCATCGGACGGAGCGAATCGGCTTGGGCCGATGGCTCGGGAAACAACGCCATTAAGCTGTCGGCGAATAGGCTCATGCCGCGGGCATCCGGGTGGTTGATGGAGTTCAACATCAGTGTCGAGTAAGGGATGCCTTGTCGCCAGAGCCGGCCGTAGCGCAAGGAGGCGTCGGCCAGGGCTAACTGGTTTTTCGCCGTGAATGGCCGCAACCCTTTCACGTAGGGCCGCGGGTCGTCATCAATCTCGCGCTCCTGCGTCAGACCCATCCAGTCCGGGCGAACGTAATGCGGCGAGAGGATGATCCACTCCGAGCCGATGGCTTTGAAGTCCGCGAGGAGTTTGCCGTAATTCTGCCCGACCTGGGCCTCGCTCATCCAGGCGTCGTTGACAAATTCCGACACGATGAGATCAGGCTTTCGGGCCAGCACCTTCTCGGCATAGTTGTGTTCGCTGCCGGGCGGCTCGGCGAGGTAGCTATCCGTATTGCGCCCGCCCCAGGCTTCGGTGACGAGTTCGATCTGCGCCTTGGGGAAACGGATGCGTAACCGGGTGACGAAGTGCTCCTGCCAGCGCTGATGCTCCCAGTCCGGAACAAAGCTGCCGACGGTTACGCTGTCGCCCCACGCCAAGATTCGTAACGGCTGGCCGGAACGCAGTTTCGCCATCGTGTGCGGGGTAAATTTTTCGGCGGCCGACGGCGATTCGCGTGGCGGTTCGGGGAAACTGGTTTCGAGTACCGGAAAGAGATATGCCGGCGCAAGCTTGGGAATGCGCCCGGGGAGATAGACATTAGCCAACCGCCGTTCGCCCTCGGCCAAAGCCGGCGGAACGGGCGCGGCGGGTTTCGCCTCACCCGACCGGAGCACAATGCGTCCGGCCCGCGTCAGCACGATGGAATCAAGTCGCAGCAATGCGTGGCGGTAGGTGGCGAAAACGGGTTGACCTTCCGTGAGCCCGCCGTTCGTCAGGCGACCGAGGGAGGCCCAAGCGGGGTCCACTTCGTAATCCGTTCCGCGGGTTAGGCGCGGCGCGTCCGCAGCCGGGCTGGGGCGCAACTCCAAGCTCTCCGGGTCGAGCAGATGCGGCGTGGTACACTCCTGCGCGCGCACGGCTGACAGCGTGGCGCCCTTCACCCAACCGGCTACCTTGGGATTGAAGATCGGCAACGCGGCGAGCGGCTCCGCCTTCACGGTGAGCAGCGCCGGCGGCGGCACGTCTAACGTGGCCGTTGTGGGGCGGCCTTTTGCGTTGGGGGCGCTGACGCGGATCTGCCAGTCGCCGGTCAACGTGAGCGTGGCGGGTTCGGTGGCTGTCGCCGCGAGGGCAAGCCCCAGGCTCACGAACAGCGCGCGCCAACCGCACCGGAGATTGCGGTGGTTGCTGAGGCCAGGCCAAAACTTTTGCGAAGTTGGAGGAATCACGCGCGGAGTTTTGCAGGGCCGGGCGGGCGGAACAAGGGAGGATTCCTTCGCCTCCGCCAGAAAAGGGGCCGGGTGAGATTTCATCGAAAGCAGATTTCGCGCTTTGAACC
>CAIKLQ010000695.1 GCA_903828255.1 uncultured Verrucomicrobiota bacterium | reverse complement strand
GTTCATGCCATAACAGGCGACGACCAGGTCCGGCTTGGTTTGGTCCAGGAGGCGGTGCAGACGCTCGCGCAGGACCGGGCGCGGAAAGGCCCCGCCGGCGTGGCCCGGCTCCGACAGGCCCGACACCGTCTCGCTGGGCAGCCCGAGATTGAGGAACTCGACCTGTTGCGTGGGCCAGCGGCTGGCGACGAACGCCGCGATGTCCTCCACGTATTGGCCGGAGTAAGTGATGCTGTCGCCTACAAAAACCACGCGTCGCACCTGGGCCAGCCCCGGCATCGGCGGTTCCGCCCGCAGCGCCACCGGGCCAGGGAGGATGGCCGCCAGCGCCAGTAGCGAGCACCGGGTGAGGCCAGGGAGATTCACGGATCGACGCATGCCAGCAAGCATGGCCTGATGAAACCCCAACCTGCCGGGCGAAGCAACCGTTAAACCGCCACCCAGACTTCGAGTGGCGGCAAGAACTGCTCCGATTACCCGGCGAGACTCTGGCGACTCATTCCGAGAGGACGGTTGAGTGCCGTTATTAACTCAGTCCCACGCCAAGGCTTTCCTCCGCCATGCCACTCCAGCCGCGGCGACCCGGTGGCGGTCTTAAGCGGTGTTCGGCACGGAACATTGGATTGGCAGGCCGGCCACCCAGCAATCCCCGGCGGTCTGCACCGGCGCGCTCCGGGCCCGGCAAACCGCCACAGAAACCACGCCGGAAAGAAACGCTTGCATGCCCCTGACCGTGTGCCATTATTATTCTCGTTGTCAGGATTCCTGATTCTTCGTTCTCCGGCCCGGAATCTCCAATCTTGGCCACGCTGTGGTCAACACCTGCGCGCGGGCCGGTAGCAACTATGAAGCAAAGCCTCCCAGTGATCCCGACCGCAAAATGGGGGGGTATTTGGGGGAAAATAATGGCGAGTTCATTTCCCCTGACTGGGACCTGGCGCGTCGACGTTGCCCCGCGCGGTGCCCGGCGGGACCAGGGGCCTGCCGGCGCGGCGCCCGGGCAGCGTCAATCGGGCGACACGTTCATTTTCACTTCCAGCTCCGAGCGCTGGGCCAGCCGGAACTGCAAGGACTTGCCTGGCAAACACGGAAAGGTCAACCCCTGGGTGTTGACTGCGGTCAGCGTCTGCTGCACGGCTTTGCGTAGGCGGCCACCGTAACGGGCCCGGGGCAGGAGGTGGATGACCAGTTGTTGGGCGCTGACTTCCAGTACGCCGGGCGACTGGGTCAAGGTGCGGAAGTGAGCATGATCGTCGCGGTAGTTGTCATAGGCTTGCTTGAAGGGTTGCAACGCCTGATAGAAGAGATTGCGCGCCGTGATGCGCAGCACGTCCAGCAGGCCCTTGGAGGAACTGTCCAGGCGAACCATCTGCGCCGCAATCATCGCTTCCAGGCGCGACTCCGTGGCCGCCGTGGCGTGGATTTGGGCCTGAATTTCGGCACTCCGTTTATGGCCTTGCGCAATGAGTTCCCGCCGCTGGGTCCGCCCGCTTTGGTAGCGTTGGTCGGCGGCCTGGAGGGCGGATTCCTGGCGCTTGAGCGTGCGGGGTTGCGGGGTTTGCTGGGGGCCGGCGAGGGCCAGTTGCGCGGCGAGTTGCTGGCGTTGGTGCGCCCGCCGCTCGTGGGCCTGGAGGGCCTGTTCCTCCGCCAGCAAGTGGCGCTTTAGTTGGTCGGTCTCCCGCTGCTGACTAAGTTCCAGGGCCTTGCGCGCGGCGCTCTTGACTTCCCGATCGGTGACTTGCCCTTTGAGTTCTGCATACGCCAGGCTCCCATAGCTGGTGATCGCATTGATGCCATAATGCTGGTCCAGGTATTTAAAATCGTTTTCCTGCAGCCAGCGCTGGAACATGAGCTGAATGATCTCGGCGGCGCTCCGCGCCAAGTCGTCCGTCAGGATGGCCACTTGAATCGTCCGCCCCTGGCCATTGGTCGCCTGCACCACAATTTGCCGCAGCTTGGGGTTTGACTCCCAGGCGCGGGCCACATACGCGAATTGGTAGGCGCGCAAATCTGTGGCGTTATTGCGCCGGCGGGTAATGGTTGTCGTGCCCTGGACGAGCGCGGGATCCCACGGCTGGGCCACATAACCCTTCTGCCAGGTGATGACCTGCAGACACGGCTGGGCAATCACTTGCGCGAAAAACTCCGCGCCATAGACGCCGCGATCCAACACGAAGGTCAAGGTCCGCTCCTGCGGCCACTGGAGGGCGGCGCGCGCGCGCGCGACCACGCCGAAGAAGCGCTGCCGCAAATCCTCGAAGTTGTCCGTGGTCTCGCAATAGATGGGTTCGCCCCGGGCGGTATGGATGAAATCGCTGTGCATGACTTTGGTGGCGGCATGCAAGTTGGAACACCAGCCTTTGAGCACCGACTGCTCGCCGGTGTAATGCTTGGAGTGGGGATCGAAATAGAAGTCACGGCCCACCGCGGGCCCGAGGTTGGCCAGATTGAAGCGCCACAGGCCGGCCAGCACGGTGGGGTCCGCCGCCAGCAACTTGAGTTGCTCGCGCTGCGGCGTGGGAAAACGCACGACACGACCGAGGATCAACTCCAAGTCTTGGTCATTTAAGAACTTACTCTGCTCGATATTGTGCGCCCCCAACAAAAGGGCCGCCAGCCCTTGGGCCAGGATCGGCTGTGCGGGCGGCGAAACTTGCGTGACGGCGGCCAGCGCGCTGGCAAAAAGCAAGACGCCGGCGTGATCGCACCAGTAATTTGTCGGGGCGCCAGCCTTGGGCATAAGGGCCCCATCGGTGGACAGTGTTGGCCGGCGGCTCGGCCGGGACCGTGGCTGGGCTGGCCGGGTCCGGGACCCCGGCCGCGGCACAATGCACAGCCGTCTGCCCGTTCGCCAGATCCGGTCCGGGGGGTGTTGGGTCGGGCGCGGCCGCGGAAAATCCCCCCGCGGGCGCGCTGCGGGGCAGGGGCGAACTGGGCGGAGTGCTGGGGGCTTTGAGTTCACGAATCAGGGGCTGCAATCCGGAGCGGGAGATGCTGGTCGCGAACACACTCTTAATCTCCCGTTGCAGGCGCCCCACGGCTCCGTAAGTGCGTTCCGCCACTAACTCCGGCCAGCGCAGCTGCGCGAACCTTTCCACGGCCAGCGTGCGCTTGCGTTTGGTCGTGCGGCCCTCCAACACGCGGAGCAACACCGCCGGATCGCCCTGGAGCAAGGCGGCGCCCCAGCGGCGGATGGTTTTGGGCGCGACCTGGAACGTTTCGCACAGCGCCTTGAGTTTGACCCCGGAGTTGTAGAGCCGGCCCAGCAGAAGTTTGTAGGCTGGGGCGTGCGGGTCGTTGTTGACGACCTCGATGATCTCGAAGCCATAGAACACGAGCAGACGTTCGTCCGCCTCGTCCGCATAAACGGCGAAGACGGGATTGCGCTTGTCGGTGCCCAAAAGCAACTGCCCCATTGGCGGTTGCGCCAGCGGGAAAACGGCCGCGGGCCCCGGCGCCGGCGGGGCAGCCGAGAGGGGAGCTGCCGGCACTGACGGTGAGACGTGGCTGGGCGACTCAGATAAAGGCATGCCCGACGGTAGCCGAAGAGCGCCCGCCGATCACCCTGGAAAACCCAAGACCCGCCCCCCCCGCACGCAGAACCTGACGCTTTCAGGGCCTTTGAACTCGCCGCTCATGCCGGCAGAATACCCCACTTTTTCTGAGGTCTGGACTCCACGATCTTGACCCCGGAATACTCCGCCAGACCCGACAGCAGCGACTGGCTAGCCAAGTCGATTATGGGCAGCCGTCCGGCGGGCACGAGGCGGCTGGACACATGATTCTCCCCAAGAATCGCTGGCTTGAGGGTCAACTGCCCGGATTGACTGCGGATTTCCAGCGGTGTGCCGGGCGTGAAGCCGAGCCGGTTCAAGCGTTGCGATTCGATCCACAACCGCGGCACTGCGCGGTTACGCCCCAGCGGTTGTACGGACAGGAAGTTCATGGCCGAACTCCCCGTCCGCGCAACCCGGAGGCCCCCGACCGCGACGAACCCTGGCGTTGTCGGCTTGCCGCCCCGATCACCCGCCGGCCTTGGCCGTGACTGGGCGCTGCGGCAGCGATTTTCCCTTGAGGTCCGCCGCGGCGGTTCGTCCGGCTTGCGTTGTTGCCCCAGCCTCCGCCGTCTCCGGTTCGATGATCCACGAATGGGCCTGGTCCGCGACCTTGCCCAGCAAATGCAGGTCATCGCGGCCAAACGAGCCAGTCGAACGCCACTCGCCTTCCTGATGGTAGAGCCGCTCGAACGTCACGTTATAGCGCACGCCGGCCTCGGTTTGGTTTTGCCAGATGGCCGCTTTGATGCCACCGAGGCGGACTTCATGCACGGGCTGGTTTCGCGGTGCCGGTGCGGGTGAGTTTGCCATAATCAATCTCCTTGGAAGGGACGGCCGGGAACAACCGGCGCGTCAACGTTGTTTTACTTCTGCCGATTACCATGAATCGCCCGGCGATTGCAAGCAGTGCAGCGCAGCACACTCGAACCCCGCGAAAGCACTGTCCTATCCGGGCCGGGTCACGCTCCAGTTCATAGAGGGACTTGCTGAGTCGCCCAGGTTTTCCGAACTTGTCCTCGCGCAGGAGAAGCGGCCCGAGGACAGCGAGCGCACGACCTGGTTCTTCCCGGTTTCCCTGCTGCGGGCAGCGTCTGCCCGGCAAGACCAACGCGGGCTTTCAAAAAACTGGAATATGCCGCTTGCTGAAGCGGAGCCGACCTAGTTGAATTAGAGTGTTCTGGAATGAAAGCGATTCGCTGTGAAAACAAGATTGAATTCTTTGGGAAGCCGGCGGCACAACTCACCGACGCCGGAGGAAGTCCGGCGGGAGGTAGCGTTATCAGCGACCCGTTTCCCTTTCCAACCTGGCCCGTTACGAACAGATTGTGCGGTTGAATTTGCTGCCACGAACCGCCGTCTGGATTGCGTAGATTAGAACTCAAAAAAACTGGAAACCATTATGTTCTGCCAAAAATGCGGGAAGGAGATCCCTGCCAACGCAGTTGCTTGTCCGAGTTGCGGCGTATCAGCCGCACCACCCAACCCAACCGCGTTGGCCGCTGATAAAGTCAAAGCCGCGTCCAAGGACGCTTTGCAAGCCTTCAAGATGTTCGCCACCAATCCTGTTGCTGGCTTGTCGGTGGCGTTCGAGAGCTTGGGGCCAGCCCGCGCACCGGGAGTTGGCATCACCTTCGGAGCGCTATTCGCGCTTTGCGTCGTCTTTGCCATCTATCGGCTCTTGGGGGAGTGGTGCCGTCCGCAGGGATTCGGCGGCTTCCTAAAGATTCTCGTGGTCGCCGTTGTGCCCTTCATCAGTCTTTTGGGGGCGGGCGTCGCTGGACGAAAAGCGTTTCGAGGCGAGGGCAGTTTCGGCCACGACAGTTTCATTGCGGGCGCGTCATTGCTGCCGTTCGGATTTATCGCGCTGCTGGCGGGCATTCTTGGGGTTGGAAATTTCGAAGTCATAGCGGTGTTCACACTCTTCGCGGTTTGCCTGACTATCCTGATGCTTTTCGCCGGCTTGACGCGGATTTGCAAATTGTCGGAGCAAGTGGCGACGCTCGCGGTTCCGTTGATGCTGCTGGTGAGCGCCTGGCTGACCAAGATCATTTACGCCGCAATGTTGAAAGGAATGTGAGAGTTGAAATCCGTGAACGCAAGCAGGCCTGTCACGAGAAAGGTGTGTCTTTGAATCCACTGCCAGAAACTGTCGTATGAACTTACCCAGATAGAACTCGAAACAACCGCAAACAAATTATTGATGCAGGACCAAACGCCGTGAGAACACAAACTGAAGGAGCCACCATGAATTCCCCCCAACCGAAATCCACTATCGAACCAACCCGACTCCGAAAGTTAGTTTTTGAAGTGTCGAGGACGAAGCGGCTCTTTTTCTTGATTGGCTGTCTAACGATTTCGGTTGTCAGCTTTGGTCAGGATAGGGCCGGGTCAAGTGCTGCAGCACCTGCGATTTCTCAAAATGCTACGATGGAGGAGACACAGGCGTGGATCAAACGCGAACTTCCTACGCTAGGAGCATACTCAATCGTGATGGTGAAGAACGATGGCCAATCCAAACCGCTTACCCTTAAGTACGAAATCGAAAGTGCCGTGCTGGCAGATGGCCGTCTTTCAATACGCAGGAGGGAATTCTGGGGAGAAATCCCATCGCCGATGGGCGTCACCGAGATAGTGACGTTGAAGGATGTTGACGTCAGCAAGATCCTGGCTGTTGAAAAACCTGCCGAGAGAGAATACACATTCAGCAAACCCCGTTACTTCGTGTCTTTGATTGCGGCGGCAGATCGTGGTGAGCCGTTCACGTCACAGGTTAAGCAAGGAAGCCTCCCAGCGCGCGAGATCAAGCCGGCGCATACGGTGCGCGTGCTTGTTCGGGATCTAGACGCGGCCAACCGAGTGGCTGCCGTTCTCCGGCGAGCAGCGGTTCTTTGCGGTGCCCCGAGTCCGCCGATTGTGGCGGCGGTTGCCGAGCCAGTGCAGGTCAAGGCCGACACAAAGCTCGATGTTGGGCAGAATTCAACCGCATCCAACGCCGCAGCACCGTCGGCCGACACGCGTCAGCCTGCATCGGCGGTAGTTGCCGAGCCGGCGCAGAACCCTGCCGCCAATTCAGTCACGGTGGCTGCTGCGGGGCAGCAAACGGCCTCGCCAGCCGCACCTGAACCGGCTTCCCCTGCCAAATCGAAGATGACGAACACCGATGTCATTCAAATGTTCACCGCCGGTCTCTCCGAACAGGTGGTCACACTTTCCATCCGCCAAGCACGCGAAAAGGAGTTTGACCTTTCTCCCACAGGTCTGATTGCGCTGAAGAAAGCGGGTTTGCCCGACACAGTGATTCTGGTCATGCAAAACGGTGGTGCACAGGAAAAACCCGCCGCCGCGGGTGATAACAATGCAGCGAAGAGCAGTATGGAGCCAGCCGTCAAATCGTACCTGCAACAACGAATCACCTCCGAATCCAGGGGGGCGCTAGCACTTCTGGAGTTCACGAAAGTTAACGGCTACGAGCAGGAAATCACCAAATTGTATGTCTTGGAGTGGCAGGCTGAAATCCAGTTCCAACAAGAGGGTTGGAAACTCGGTGATGCTTTCATGGGCTACTGGAATGATTTTCAAATCGCCGCACAGAATCCGAAAACTGGTGGACTAAATGACTTATTGCTGGCCGCAGGCGGGAAAGGCGACGCGAAGCACTTCAACAAGGGAGCGAAGCTTCGGTTGACAGGCGATTGCACGCTGCGCAAGACGGAACAAGGATGGAGGGTTGAAGAATTCACAGTTAAGACAACGCAAGTGCTGGCAGAGGGTGGCCCGGCCGCCTCGCCGTCGCCTGGTGCGGGACCGGCTGGAACGACCGCAGCAGCTACCAGCAATCCTGCGAGTTTGGAGTCGTTAAGCGCCGCCATCGAACGCGGCGAGGAGGTCGTTTTCAAAATCAAGTACAACTACTCCCCCTTTCTTGGCACGCCGGAGCAACTGGACGGCACTGTAACGGTTAGCAGGGCAGTGGTTGCTTTCCGTCCGAGCGCCAACGCCACCGGATTCTCTGTATCGCCTGACAAAATCCTCGAAGTAATCAATGAGCCGAATGAAGCAAAGCGCGTCCGCCTGAAGGTCGCCGTCAAGAACAAGAAAGGGGATAGGGAAGACAAGAAGTCATTTCAATTCTACCACCCGTCAACATTCGCGAGCGGTGATACGGTTGTTTGTCAAGGCTGTGACGATTCGATGACTGTCCTCTACACGCTTCTCCAAAAGACCCGGAACGGGAGCAAGTGATGGCGCAAATGACGTGAACGAGCCTCAAAACAGGGCGCATTATCAATGGCTTTTCTTTTTCTGCAAATAAAGTGGCACAAAAAAAGGGATCATGATGATTTTGGCTCCGTTGCGGCTGAACCAGTCGCCGCCGCCGCGCTCCGTAGCGCCTGTTTGAAAGCCAGCCCTGTGGGGCACGGGTCACAAGTCAAATGGATTCCCGTGAGGCTCTGGAGGCCGCGTGCCCTCACGGGGCGTTTCACATGAGTTTTCAAACCTGATCCAAGATTCGATCGGCGGTCAACAAACGCTGCATAAAGGTTTTGAAGATGGAGGCCGGCGCGGCGACTGGCCTACGGAATCGCCCCGGCTCACGCCGGCCGCTCCCGTTCAGCCACGTATGCCGCCGCGAGGAAAAATGATCGCATAAGTAACAATCGTTGAGACTCCAGACTCTCTTTATGAATCTCCAATACTTCATCCCAAGTCTGCGATCCGCCTGCTCACACATCGCCCCCGCCCGCTTCCTTCGGCTGTTTGAGCGTTGCCAACCCTCAGAGTGCCCCGGTCCTCAGCCTGCGTTTTTGTCTGCCACCCAAAAGATTTTGAGAAAACCCTTGCGAACCGTCCGGCTTCTGCTAATCCCAGATTGGCTCGGTTGAGGTTTTTGTTTGGAGCAAGTGAACCGTTGGTGGAATGCCTTGCCAGGAAGAAAGGGTTTCGAGTTATGAGAACATTTCGGAAAATTGCGTTCAACATTCTTTGGGTGACCTTTGCCGCCGCAACACTCTGTTCGGCCGCTAATCTGCCCCTACCACCGTATCCCGTCATTTTTATCCATGGTATCGCTGGCGACGCTGGAACCTGGGCCGACTTTCGCGATTTTCTAACAACCCACGGATGGACGAATGGCGGCTCGCCGCAGTTCGTGAAGGGCACGTACCCGACAAACGACTCGGTCAGCGGGGCGGTGCGAGGAACCTTATACACGATGAACATGTCGGACTGGAACCAAACCCCAAAGTCGCAGACTATGACTTTTCAGCAGCAAGGGTACGAGGTCGGCAAGGTAATCAGCCGAGTCAGGTCCGTCACCGGCGCGTCGAAAGTGATTCTGGTCGGCCACAGTATGGGTGGCTTGGCCGCCCGGGCTTACCTTGAAGGTCTAGCGAGTTGGGACTCTTCGCGCAGCGTGAATTTCAGCAATGACGTTGCGAGACTTATCACAATTGGTACTCCGCATCTCGGTTCACCTCTTGCCGAATTACTTGGGGCAATTGATGTGCCACCGATCGCTTGGCTGACGCATATTGACCCAACCAGCATCGCCAGAGCTGAACTTGAACCGGGCAGTTCGGGGCTATCCCTTCTCAACGGGCAACCTCTGCCGGCTGGCGTTAATTACACATCAATCGTGTCTTGGAGCTGGCCGGCAGCACTCTTTTGGGTGCATTCGCCGTTTGATTTGTCCGACGGCATTGTTTCTTACGATTCACAAAACTTCCTTAACGTCCCATCAGCGTCCGGTCGCAATCCTGTCGTCCTGCCGGTGGAGATGGTTCCGTGGAACATGCCCGTTGCGTGGTTCGAGACCCACAGCGACGAAACCAGAGATTTCCTAGTTTGGGACGAAGTGATCCCTCAACTCTTAACTCCGAGTGGTTTGCCGGGCGACCTCAAGGTGGATGTGGTCGCAAATCCTGACCCGGTCAGGCCTGGCGAACAACTGCTAATCACCTTTACGGTTGCGAACAAAGGGTCGAACAACTTCAGCGGTGTCGAATTGCGAATGGTGACTCCCAGCTATGTAGAGTGGGACAATTGGCAAGACGCGGCCCCGGTGCCAGACGGCCCGAACAACAACATGTATCCGGGCGAAGTGGGGGTGTGGACGCTGGGGACGTTGTCGGCGGGCCAGAGCCGCACGGTCGTGGTGGCGGCCGGCGTCGGTGCGGATGGTTCCTCGCCGACTAACGGGACGTTGATGTCGATGACGGCGATGGTGGTGGCGGCCAATGGGGCCAGCGCGACGGCGGTGGCGAGCGTGGTGGTGAACAACACGCCGGTGTTGCGGGTGGCCTTGGACGCGGATCGCGATCCGGTGGGGCCGGGCGAGAGCCTGAGCTACACCCTGACCTATGCCAACCAAACCACGGTCAACGCTCCGAGTGCGATGCTGCGGGCGCGGGTGCCGCAGAACACGACGTTTTTGTCCGCCACCGATGGCGGTGTGGTCAACGGCAGTTGGGTGGAGTGGAGTTTGGGAACGGTCGGCGTGGGGCAGAACGGGCAACGCCATTTCACGGTGCAGGTGGCAG
>CAIKLQ010000694.1 GCA_903828255.1 uncultured Verrucomicrobiota bacterium | reverse complement strand
GGCGGGCTGATGAACAATCACCATTTCAACGACCAGATCGTAAAGGCGGTTTACACCGCCTGCGTCGCCGGCGGAGTGGATTACATGGAACTGGGCTACAAGGCGTCGCGCAAAGGCATCAAGGTCGGTGAGCACGGTTGCTGGAAGTATTGCCTCGAAGAAGACCTGCGCCGCATCGTGGACGACAACCCCACTGATTTGAAGCTCACTGTGATGGCGGATGCCGAGCGGTGCGATTACCACGAGGACATTCCGAAGAAGAAGGACAGCATCCTGGACATGATCCGCGTGGCGACCTACATCAACCAGATTCCCGCGGCGCTCGACATGGTGAAGGACGCGCACGACAAAGGCTACGAGACGACCGTGAATCTGATGGCGGCGTCCACTATCCCGGAGCGCGAACTGGAGGAGGGCTTGGAAATGCTGGCGCGCTCCGAGGCCAAGGCGATTTACGTCGTGGACAGTTTCGGCGCGCTTTACAGCGAGAAGGTTCAATACCTCGTCCGAAAATATCAGCACTACTGCAAACCGTCCGGCAAGGAGGTGGGCGTCCACATGCACAACAACCTGCACCTCGCCTTTGCCAACACCATCGAAGGCATCATCGTGGGCGCGAACTTTCTGGACGCCACGATGGCCGGCTTGGGACGCGGCGCGGGCAATTGCCAGATGGAGCTGCTCATCGGCTTCCTGCACAACCCGAAATACAATCTACGCCCGGTGCTCGAATGTGTGCAGAACACCATCGAGCCGCTGCGGAGCAAACTCCTCTGGGGCTACGACCTGCCCTACCTGCTCACCGGGATGCTCAACCAGCACCCGCGCACCGCGATCAAATTCAAGGAAGCCGAACTCAAGGGCGAGAAGGGCGACATCCTAAAACTTTACGACGCGGTGACGGAAGAGGAGTGAGCCAAGGGTTGTTGACTACAAAGCCCTTTTCGAGCGCCTGACGAAACGCTACGGCGACGTGACTCCCAGAACGCTGGAGCACATTCTCTGTCCGGTTCTCATTCCGATTCACGCGCTGGACAAAACGATTCACAAAGTTGCGGGGCAGAGTCCCTACCGGGCGAATTTCGCCGTCAAGATTGACGCCGACTGCGAGGATTGGGTTATGCCGTAAGACTGCCAGCCCAGTTGTGCAAACCGAGCCGTCCTGATGCGACCCAACGATGCCAACCGTTCCGCGTTCCGGTCGCACGGTTGAAACCAAGACGTCTCCGGCCTTCACAAGTTTTCGTGCCCGGCTTGGCGCGACGGAAGTTTCGACGCTGTTGGAATAGACCACGCACGTTTGAGAATCTATGTCCGAGATTCCGATGTAATTGAATCGTCCGTAGCGCAACGCCAGCGTCGCGGTGATCAGTCCGCCGGGATCACCACCGCCAGCGGTTCTCCGATTTCCCGCCGAACGCTTTACCGCGAGCTTGCCTCACTCGTGCGGCGCGAGTTTTGGGACCGCCGGTTTCTCGCGCAACCGCATGATGAGGCAATACACCGTCGGTGTCGCGATCAGCGAGAAGAGCATCGAGATGCACAATGCGCCGATGATGCCGATGGCCAGTGGCCGCAGCATGTCTGCGCCGTGCCCGATGCCCCACGCCAGCGGCAGCATTGCCAGCATCGTGGCCAGCGAGGTCATCAAAATCGGCCGCAGCCGCCGCTTACCGGAGCGGACGAGGGCTTCCTTGATGCTCACCCCTTCGGCCAGATGATGACCCACGGCGTCGAGCATGAGAATGCCGTTCTTGGCCACGATTCCCACGCCGATGATTGCGCCGAGGAAGCTCACGATGTTCAGCGTTGTGCCCGTCAACCAGAGCGCGCCCACCGTGCCGGTGAGTGCTAGCACGCTGCCGCACAGGATGGCGAACGGTTCGCGGAAGCTGCGAAATTCCAGCAGCAGCACGGTGAACACCAGCGCGATGCCCAGGAACAGGACCACTAGCAGGTTGCAAAAACTCTCCTGCTGCTGTTGAAACAGCCCGCCAAACTCAATCCTCCCCGGCGGGATGCTTTTGTCCGCTGCCAGCACCTGCTTGATTTCGGCGATGCCGCTACCCATGTCGCGGTTTTCCAGATTGGCGGTGACGGCCACCAGTTGCCGCAGGTCTTCGCGCCGCAATTCGAGTTGGCCCGGCTCTTCCGTGATGTCCGCCACTTGGGAGATTTTCACGAGGCTGCCCGCCGGCGTGCGAATCGGGAGTTTCCGCAAGGTGTCCAGACAACCAATGCTGCCGGGTTCGGTTACGACGCGGATTTCCACGACGCGGTCGCCTTCCAGCACGCTCGACGCCGTGCGCCCACCCGCGCGGCCATCGTGGGCCCGCACACGACCACAATTGTCAGCCCTCTTGGTTGCGCCGCGATCCGGATCTGTCCGCCGTGCGCCGAAGCGAGCCATTGCGCGATGCTGAGACCGAGGCCGCAGCCGGCCACCGCACTGCTGTGCGAAGCGTCGCCGCGAAAGAAGCGCTCAAACCCCCGCAGCAGGCAAGCTTCAGTTCTTACTCTTAATCTGTTCCTCCGCGCCGAACCGTCGAGCTTTGAGTCCGAGATTAGAAGTAAGATGAAAATCATGATTAACATTGGAACAGACTTGCGCCTTCGCCGGGATTCCTTGACGCCCCAAGATTTAGTGTGCTAAAAGAATCCAGCCACAATTAGCAGTGGCGAGATATGCGTTGTCCCAAATGCGCCAGCCAGGAAGACCGGGTGGTGGATTCGCGCGCTTCACGCGAAGGCGCGACCATTCGGCGTCGCCGCGAATGTACCGCTTGCACGCATCGCTTCACGACCTACGAAGAAATCGAGCGCGACCAACTCATGGTGCTTAAGCGCGATGGCCGCCGGGAGGAATTCTCCAAGGAAAAACTTCACGCCGGCCTGCGCAAGGCCTGCCAGAAACGGCCCATCAGTCCGAAGCCCATCGAAGATCTCGTGGAAAAAATCGTAGATGCCGTCACCACCAGGTTCGAGCGCGAAGTGCCGGCCGAGTTCATCGGCAAAATGGTCATGGATGGCTTGCTCGCTATTGACGATGTGGCGTACGTTCGGTTCGCGAGCGTGTATCGTCGTTTTCAAGAAGCCACGGACTTCGTGCAGGAGGTCCAGAAACTAGAGGCCAAAGAATGATTTCACTCTCGCAAGATTGTCTGCTGTTCGAACTCGCCTCCGGCGAAAGCATCCCGTTCTCGTCGGAAATGATCTCCATCGAACTGATGGGCGATGCGGCGACTAAGTTTGATCCCGAATTGATCCAGCACGCCGCCGCGTCGGTATTTCACTACTTCCGAAATGATCTGGCGCGGGAGACCGTCACGGTGGGGGAATTTGCCGAGGCGCTGGAAAAAGTGCTCCACGGGTTGGGGGTTTACGTGGAGCCGACGGTGACCGAAAGCTCGCGACCGGCTGGCGCGGATTTGCGGGTGCTGGCCCGCGAATCCGGCGCCGCGCGCGAACTCGTTTTCTTTCCCCGCCTGCGCCACGAACTGCGCACGCTCCTGCAAGCCTCCCCGCACTTGGTACGGTTTCGCGGACTGCGCGGGTGCGTGAAGCAACTGGCCGGCGCGCGGCGTTGGAGTCCGCGCTGCGAGAATCTGCGCGACCAGATCATCGGTTATCTGCGCGAATGTCTCCGCATCGAGTCCCGCGAACCCGAGTGCCGGTTGGTGGTCGAGTGATTTGGAGCTCAAGCTGCAGCTTGTCACGCAGCACGCATCGCGAACCATGAGCAAGACGCTGTTTGAAAAAATCATCGCGCGCGAAATCCCGGCGCAAATCGTCTATGAAGATGACGTGGTCCTGGCGTTCCGGGACATCAATCCGCAAGCGCCCACGCATGTGCTGCTGATTCCGAAGAAACCCATCCCCCGCATCGCCGAAGCCGCCGGGGAAGACCAAGCCGCGCTCGGTCATCTGCTGCTCAAGGCCGGCGAAGTGGCAGAGAAGTTGGGGCTGAAACAAGACGGATTTCGCCTCGTGTTCAACAACGGCCCGGACGCCGGCGAAGCGGTGCCGCATTTGCATTGTCACATCCTCGGCGGACGCAAGCTGACTTGGCCGCCGGGCTGACAGCGACTTCTCACTGACCAGCGGCAGTCAAATCGGGCAGCTTCAGGAACTTCTCAATCGCCTCGCGAAACGCGGGTTGCAGCCACACGGCCTCGTTGTGCGCGCCGCTCAGTTCACAGAAGAACTTCGGGTGGTTCGCGGCGGCAAAATTTCTTTCCCCATGATGGAAACCCGCGAGATCATCGGTTCGGCTGTGCATGACCAACACCGGGACGCGGATGCGCGGCAGCTTCGCGCGCGAGTCGTATTTGATAGTGCTGATCAACCGCACGGGCAGCCAGGGAAACAGTTCCGCCCCGATCTCCGGCAGGCTGGTGAAGGTGCTTTGCAGCACCACGCCCCCGACGGTTTCACGCAACGCCAGTTCGCTGACCACTCCGCCGCCCAAGGATTCGCCGAACGCCACGATGTGCTCGCCGCGAAACCCTTTTTGCCGCAGCCAGCCGTGCGCGGCCTGCGCGTCGCGATACGTTCCCTCTTCACCGGGCCGGCCTTCGCTCCGACCGTAGCCGCGATAGTCGAACACGAACACGTTGGCCCCCAAATCCAGCAATGCTCGACACAAACCAAGCCGGTGACTGACGTTCCCCCCGTTACCGTGGCAAATCAGAAAAGCCAGTTGCGCCCGCGCCACGTTTGTTTCGGCAGGAAAAAACCAGCCGTGCAATGTCACGCCGTCAGTGGTTTTGAATCGCGCCTCCTCAAACGCCCGACCGAGTTCGGCGGGTGCCGCCTCGAACTCTCGGGAGGGGTGATAAACCTGGCTGTGTTCAAACCAACGTAACATGACATAGAGGACGCCGAGCGCTACGCCCCAACGCGCCACCCGCTTGAGTTGCATCCGCTGTTTCCGCGAACCCATGCCGGAGTTTGGCACGGTTTTGGGCCACTGGCGAGCGCGGGGTGCTGGCCGGGGTCGCGGGTTGCGTCAAGAATAGTTGGCCGCCTGCTGGCTGCTTGACGCCATACGAAATACGGAACACGCCTCACGCCCCAAACACCAGCCGGCAGATGATAATAGACGCCACCACCCCCACCGCATCCGCCGTCAAACCCGCCACCACCGCGTAGCGCGTGCGCTTGATGCCCACCGAGCCGAAGTACACCGCCAGCACGTAAAACGTCGTTTCCGTGCTGCCAAAGATCGTTCCGGCGGTGCGGGCGGTGAGACTATCCGCGCCAAAATTTTGCACCAGTTCCGTGAACATCCCCAATGTGCCGCTCCCGCTCAAGGGTCGCATCAGGCACATTGGCAGGAGGTCCGGCGGGAAACCCACCGCGTTCATCACCGGCGCAAGCGCGTGGCTAACCATGTCAATGCCGCCCGCCGCGCGGAACATCCCGATCGCCACCAGCATCGCCACCAGATACGGCACGATGCGGATCGCCACGTCGAACCCTTCCTTCGCGCCGTCCACGAATTCCTCATACACCTTCACGCGCCGCAATCCGGCGTAGAGCGGGAACATCGAAAGCAAGAACGGGATGGATAGTTTGGAAACCGAGTCCACGATGCGGACGAACAAGGTCTGCTTCGCGGCTTCGTCGGAGAGCGGCAAACTCAGCAGCGTCGGAAACGCGAAGCGCAGAAACAACCAGACGAAGAATCCCAGATACGCCGCCAGGATAATCAGCCCCCACCATTGCAACGGTTGAATCGTCGCGGCTTCCTTGACGGCCGGCTTGTCATCGCTTGGCCCCGTCGCAGCCGACGGAAGGCGGCTCTGATTGGTCTTGGGGGAGGGTTGAGCCTCGTTACCTCGACTGGCACCAGATTCCCCGGCGAGCTCCACCTCTGGCAATCGAAACATCGGCAATCGCGCGAGCAGCTTGGCCATGATCACCGCGCCCGTCGCCGCGCACGCCGTGGCCATGATCGCCGTGCCGACAATGGCCGAGGGATTGGTGGATTTGTTCGCCGCGAAAATTGCGATGGCCGTCACGGGGATGAGTTGAATCCCGCTGGTGTTGATCGCGAGAAAAGTACACATCGCATTCGTCGCCGTGCCGGGATGGCGATTGAGCGCTTCGAGGTCCTTCATCGCGCGCAAACCGAGCGGGGTGGCGGCGTTGCCGAGCCCGAGCATGTTCGCTGCAATGTTCATCAACATCGAACCCATCGCGGGATGCTCGGGTGGCACGTCGGGAAAGAGCCGGCACATGATCGGCCGCAGCGTCCGCGCCAGCAACGCCACCAACCCCGCCCGCTCCGCCAGTCGCATGATCCCGAGCCACAGCGCCATGATGCCGATGAGCGGGAACGCGGTCTTGAGCACGGAAAACTCCGCCATCTCGAAAGCCTTGTCGCCGACTTCTTTCAACCGGCCCTCAGCCCCGCCAATCACCACAGCGAGCACCACCAACCCGAGCCAGATGTAGTTCAGCATGGCGCGCAGGCTACAAGCGGAGGGGACAGGGAGAAAGTGGGAAAGTGGAAATGGCGGTCACTCGCGGCGGGGCGCGGCTGGGGCGAAGCCCGGCCGCCGCCGCTTCGCAATGCGGGCGCGCTAGAAACATCCCGTGACGGCAAGCATTTCGGTCGTGCGGCGGCTGCCCCCGGAGGAACTTTACGACACGCAGGCAGATCCGCACGAGATCAACAATATGGCGCAGTCGCCGGAACATCAGGCGACTCTCCGGCGCTTGCGCCACGCGCTGGGAAAGTGGATCGCCGAGACGCACGACCAGGGCGCCACGCTCGAACCCGCGGAACTGGTGGCGCGCAAGGGCATGACGAAAGCCGGGACGAATCCGCAGACCGGCTACACGGCGGAAACAGTCCGCACGAATGCTCCGGGCAAAGCCAAAGCTTTCTCCACTGGCTCACCGTGAACTTACCACTCCCGGAGCGGCACGAGGCTATCAGACTCGGACTTAGGCGAACGCGGCGCGGCGGAGTCGCAACCGCTAAGACTCCCACTCCTCGGGCCTTTTCCCACTCGTTCCTCGTCGGGAGAGGAAGCAGAAGCCACGCGCCAGATTCTTTGCGGGCGGCAAGGTTTTCCCAGCGCGCGGCACTCCGCCGCGCTGCGCTCACGCCGCCGCTGCGTTTGAGTCGGATCCCGGTTTTCCAATACATGGAGCGGGTCAAGGAGTCGGAAAAAGGTTTCACCCAGGCGAGATTTTATTTGCAGATTTGTGGGATTCAGGACTAAATTCAGCCAGCGAGCGTCAACCAACTTACACTATGTTTTTCGGCGTTGATTACTATCCCGAGCATTGGGTCTTCCCGTACGGTGGCACCGATGAAAACCCCGAGGGCGCGTGGGAAACCGACGCGCAATTGATGGTCCGGGCCGGCATCAATGTCGTCCGCCTCGGCGATTATGCCTGGGGGCTGTGCGAACGCGAGGAGGGCCAATACGATTTCGCCTGGCTTAAGCGCGTCATGGACATCATGGCCAGGCACAAAATCAAAGTCGTGCTGGCTACGCCCACGGCCGCCCCGCCTCTCTGGCTGGCCCAAAAACATCCGGAGATTTTGCCGCTCGATGCGCAGGGCTTGGTGAAACGCGAGGGCACCCGCCGCGCTGTCTGCCTGGCCAGCGATGTCTATTGGGCTTACGCTCGGAAAATCGTCACCGCGATGGCCACGGCGCTCGGTCAACATCCGCAAGTCGTCGCGTGGCAGATTGACAGCGGCATTGGCGG
>CAIKLQ010000693.1 GCA_903828255.1 uncultured Verrucomicrobiota bacterium | reverse complement strand
TCGATGCCAAAGATTTTGAAGAATGCGAAAATCACGGCGGGTGCTGCCGCGATGATCGCGCCACCGATGATGCTCATCTTGCCCTGGTCCACGTCGCCGCGCCGGATGGCGAAGCCGCCGTAAATGACGCAGGAGATGCCGAGGACGAACCCGAACATCATGATTACGGCGAGGCTGTTGCTGATGCCGGTCTTGAGCTCCGTCGAATTGAACGCCTGCGCGGAGGCGGAGAGGGTGTTGAGGGCGAGGATGGCGGCGACCATGAGGAGCGACGGCAGCCGCGAACGGATTTTCAGGCTGATGGGTTTGATGTGTTTGATGATCTTCATACGCGTTGTTTTGTTTTTCGATTGCTGCGCAGCGAATTCTTCGCTGCATCACACGCGCACTTTGGCAGAAGCAAAACAGCGTTGGCGTGCGTGGCACACAACTTGAAATGGCTTCCTGTTAAAAATGGGGGATGAATAAAACAACCGACTCAAAGAAGCTCGCCAAACTCCAAAACCTCACCGCGCTGCTGCCACACGAAATTCGCGGCCAGTCCCAAGTGCTGCCGCGCATCGCCTCGGCGGTCCAACGCGGCGAACTCGGCCTCACAAAACCGGGCCGTCCGCGCGGAAGTTTTCTGCTGCTCGGACCAACAGGTGTTGGCAAAACGGAAACCGTCATCGTGACGACAAATCAGGTATTCGGGCCGGGACAATTGTTCCGTTTCGACATGAGTGAATTTCAGAATCAGGAAGCGCTCGGACTACTGCTCGGCGCGCGGCTCGGTGAAGTCGGCTATCTTGGCGCGGTGCGCGAGCGCGCGACGGAGGGCTCATTGCTGTTCGACGAGGCAGAAAAAGCACATCCCCGCGTGCTGGACATCATGCTCCAACTGCTCGACGCGGCGCGGATCACGGTGGCGACCGGTCAGACGCTGGACTTCAGCGGCTATTACATCTGGCTAACGTCCAACATCGGCTCGGCCGAATTGATGAGCCTGCAACATTCCAACGACGCAACATTGGAACGCCACGTCCTGACGCGGGCGCAACAAACGCTACGCCCGGAAATTTTCGCGCGCGTGAATGAAAAACTGGTGTTCCGCCGTTTGAGCTACGAACACCAGTTGGAAATTGCGGGAAAATTCCTGGCGCGTGAAATCGAATTCCTCCGGGAGCGCGGGCACAAATTGGAATTGGATAAAACGGTTTTGCCATTCCTCGTGCGCAAAGGTTTTCACCCGAAGCTGGGAGCGCGTCCGATGCGTGACGCGGTGGAAAAATTGGTCGGCGATGCCGTGTCGGAATGTCTGCTGCAAAGCCGCCCGGCCTGCGGCGCACTTACTTTCGACGAAATGCGCGACTGCCTGATTGTGCTCTGAATCAGGCGAGCGAAAGATACAGGTGCGATTCGCCGATGTCCTTGTCAGGCTGGAATGCGCCGAGCCTGCGCTTCGATAATTGCACGCACACTTTGCGGATGGCCTTCCGCTTCGCGGCAACCTTCGGCAGGCGCACGAGGAGACAGTCGGCGAACTGGTCGCCGGCTTTGCCTGTGTAGATGTCAGGCGCGATCACCTCCGTCGCGCCTGCTTCGTATAGCGCCTCGACGAATTTGAGAGCATCACTCACGCGCTTGAACCGTCCGAGCGAGCGCACGGCTTTGCCGCCACTCTCCAGCCACTTCCGCACTTCGGCGCGATTCCTCTGCGCCAAAAGCGAGCGGACGAAAATCTCATGGATTCGCTTTTCCGAAGCGGCTGTTTGCAGCAAAGGCTTTCCGGCCTTGCCGATGAGCTTGGGAAGCGATCTATTCTTGGCGCGGGCGGCGCGGTATTCGTCGGCGGTGACAGGCTTGCCGTGCACATAAATATCAACGGACAGCAACGTTCCATCGTGCAGCCACATCCGATAGCGTCCTGAAAAATCGCCGCGCACGGTGGAGAATTCCATCTGGAGCTTGCCGTTCTCGTGCCACGCCCGCTGAATGCCCGTGCCGTGAACCATCCGGTATTTGCCGAGCAACCGCCCGGCTTCACTCCACTGGCGGCAGACGCCGTGCAGCAAACCATTTCGATAAGGTTCTTCATTGGCGAGCACACCGTTTTTGTGCCAAACCCGGACCAAACCATGCCTGCGACCGTTGCGCAGGGGCACTACTTCACGAAGCTGGCCATTCCGATGAAAGGCTTTTTGGGTTGTCATTTTCAAGCCAACGACAGTCGTTTTGCTTTGCAATGAATCCATTAAATGCCCTGCGGCACTGAAAAGACAGCCTAGAATCAGGGTAACGCACAACAATCCTTCCGAGAGGACAGACTCCCGCGATGAAATCCTAGAAGCAAAATTCCCCGGCGGCGGCGGGCGGGTCAAGGTGGAGGCGAGGGCAGCCGGGGCGCACTACCTTGACGCGACCGACGACGCCATACAATCGAACGAGGTTTCGTCGCGTTGTCCAAAGATTGTTGCAACTAACCTCCAACATACGCGTGCAGTCTGGGCGTCAGGATTGTCCTCGATCATTTCATGGCAAACATCCAAGCCGGCGTTTTTCAGGGCGGCGAGTTATGCGGCCCACGCATGTCAAAGTCCGAGTCCGGCAACGGAAACCGGTTGGTAGTGGAAAATAAGAGCGAATCCGGCAGCGTCAATTCGGTGAATCAGACGACGGAAGTGTTCGGAGTAATTCCTCTGATGCAAAGCATCTCAACTGGGGGCTTGAAGAAACCGAATGGCTCGGTTTCAATTCACCCGTCCGTTCAGGACTCAGAGGAAAACTTGATATGAAGCAAACTATGAAGCCGCTCCGAATGTTAGAAGGCCAGCTTTTCTCGCTCTGGAAAATCGCCCTTGTGTTGCTGCTCGCTTCTTTTTTGGGAGGATTCGCGACCAATGTGATGGCAGACGTATGTGCCACTGGTGCGCGAACATTCGGACTGACCATAATCGCACACGGCTACGCGTCTGGGGCAAATGGCTGGGTCAACGACATGGCCAACTCCATAAACTGTCGAATGGGCGGGGACGTGCCGATTCATACCCTGAAGGTTATTCGTTCGGGCGGCGGTGTAGTTTTGGAAAGTCCAGTTCCGCAAATTGATGACATCATCTCGCGGGGGGCAGGCATTTTATTGGTGGATTGGTCGGATGCTGATGCCGGTGTTTGCGGTCTCGCTGTTCCAACACACGAGATAGCTGATCTGGTGTTCGGATACGTGGCCGCACGTCCAAATTTGATCGCACTACCAATTCATCTGATTGGCCACAGCAGAGGTGGTTCCGTCATGTCTAGGGTCGCCTACGATTTGGCAAATTTCGGCATTTGGGTTGATCAGCTCACATTTCTTGACCCGCGCCCAATTCTAGGCGGCTGCGCAGTTCCAGATTTTCCGCTTACCAGTCCTCCCTTGTCTGGTTATGTCTGGGGCAACGTGCTTTTCGCTGACAATTATTTCCAAGGCGGCGGTGTTGGTGGTATCGCAGTTAATGGGACTTACCAAAGTGACCTGACAGGAATCGTGACTGGGGACGGATATAATTGTGATGGAAGCTGGTTGGCTACAACGCTGAACCAAAACGGCATCGCGCACGAACAAATCCATACATACTATCATGGGACGATCATCTGTGGCTCTGCGTGTGTGGATGGCGTGCTTGTTCAAAGCAGATGGTATGATGAGCCGAATCCGGGCGGGTGGCGACGGCAGACCGGCTTTTACTTTAGCCGAACAGGCGGTGGGGACCAGTATGGGGCACAAGCAGTGAATGGGCTGCATTACCGATTGAGCGGAGCGGCACAGAACAATCGATCCACCGTCACACTGGCTGGAGCAGCATGGCCAAACGCCACGTTCAAGCCACTGGCGAACTATAATTTTCAAGCAAATGGCCCCATCCAACTGACATATTTTTTCCAGGATGCGGACAGCAGCGTTGACATCGCCTTTTCACTGGATAATGACACGAATCCTTTTAACAACGACGCAAACTCCTGTTACCAACAAATTGGCAGCAGTCTGGGAAATTCCTCAAGCAGTGCTATCAGCGCTCCAACAACTTTCAGTTGGACTCCGCAGAACACTGATGCCGGAACTTGGTATGTTCAAATTAAAGCGACGGATGCCGGAGGACGTGTCCGATACAATTACCTGCCAAAGCCCATCAACATCACTGCAACCGCCCAAGCGCAATCGGATTTGGTAATTCAAAACCTGACGGTCACTCCCAACACCCGAGAACCGGGTTCTACGGCGACTGTTGCATTCACCATTCGCAACATCGGCACTGGCGTTGCCTATGCGTCCTCCGCAAACATCCGATTCAATTCGTCTAGCATCAATGTTACCCCAAATGATCAACCGCTCGTCATCGGAGTGGACACGCCGAGCCTGGCACCGAACGGGACGTTTCCGGTAAGCCAGACTGTTACAATTCCGCAAGTGGCCGCATCGGGCACGTATTACGTTTGGGTTATTGCGGATGTAAATAACGAGGCCAATCAGAGCGATACCTCAGATGCTTCCGACAAAGCTAAATCACCCGTTACCGTGAGCGTTCCCGCTGCGCCTGTGGCCATTGGTGATTACGTTCAGGTTTATGGCACGGGAACGTCGGGTTTGCGCGTTCGTTCTCCGAACGCCTGCGACGCGCCGCTCGACGGGGCGAGTCGTTTTGATGGTGCTCAAGGACGCATTATTGATGGGCCGCTGCCTTGCACAATAGGCGGTGTTGATTATGCCTTCTGGAAAATACAGTGGAGTGATTGCGTCACTGGCTGGTCAGCGCAAAATTGGCTGAAGAAGATTCCATCGGCAACACTGTCCTGTGGAACCAGCGCGACTGGTGACATTACCAACAACGTGTCGTGGTCTGACAATATGCTGTTATCAGGAGACGTGCGGATATTGCCGGGCGGCACATTGACCATCCAACCGGGAACAACTGTCCGTTGCGCGCCGTCTTCTGACAATCGGAATGTTGGCATTGATAGCAGCCGAATAGAAATAATCCTCGCTGGCGGAATACTCAACGCGACCGGAACAATCGGGTCACCAATTGTGTTCACTTCGGATGGTCCAAAATCCCCCGGCAACTGGTATGGCGTTCGGTTGGTGGACGGGAGCGTGGCGATGAGCAATTTCGTGATTGAGTTTGCGCAGGAGGGTTTGCGGCTGGAGGACGGCGACACGCGCTTTGATGGCTACACGATTCAGAACGGCGTGGTGCGC
>CAIKLQ010000692.1 GCA_903828255.1 uncultured Verrucomicrobiota bacterium | reverse complement strand
CTCCCCTTCGGAAGGGGAGAGGGTCAGGGTGATGGGAGAGTTGGATGTTGGGTCTTGAATGTTGAATGTACTATGTTCGGCACTCTCCACTGATTCCCCCTCACCCCGGCCCTCTCCCCCTCCGCGGGGGAGAGGGAACATTGCCTGTCCGTCGCGTGGTCTTGTCCCCTCTCCTACGGCTCCGCAGTAAACTGTCCCCCGCATGAGGTGCCGATTCTGGTGGCGCCGCGGCTGCTCAAGCCGCTGGGCGACCCGCCGCCGAACAGCGTCAAATTCTTCGCCGCGCGGGAAGTGTGGGAACAAACCCAAGATCGGGCGTGGCCGGCCAGAGTCACGAGCGCACTGAACCAGCATTGGCAGGAAAAGACTTCCGCCAAGCGGGCCGGGGTGGAACGTGAGCCGCACCCCGCGCCGTTAAGCGTGATGGCGGACGGCTGAGAGGGGAGCATCCTATTCCTTGAGAGCTTGCGGATAACCTGAAGCGCTCTCCCTCACCCCTGCCCTCTCCCGCTGGGAGAGGGAGAATCCTCCGCGCTCTCCACCGATAACCCACACCGGCGCTCGCGGCGAGATCTCCCGCGAACCCTTTACGGGACGCTCGCTGTTCCCTCTCCCAGCGGGAGAGGGCCAGGGTGAGGGAGAATCTTCCGACCGGATGCGAAGTGCCATCTTTTGATGATGCGCCCCGCTAAAAACGAGGCGCGGGAAGGGACTTGAAGGCGCGGTGCGGCTCTGTCAAGGTTCAGGGCATGGTGAGCGCGAGACAGATCACATGGACCGGTCGGGCTGCAGAGGATGCCCGGGGCGGTGAATTGTCGTTTTGCAGGGTGCGCCTTTCCGCCGTGGATTCCGATCCCGCTGCGGGAACGCGTTTTGGCAGGCAGCGACGAATGTCACGCCGACAATATGACGACTTTCATGTCGCCAGATTGTCGCTCGCTTAACTGTTCGGCGGCACTACGATTATGGATACCATTCACGCACAACTGAAAGCAAAACGCGGGGAGACCGTTGCTATTGAGATTCCCACCGACGAAGAGATCGAGCGCATCGCTATGCGTATGCACGCCGCTGGCAAACCATGCCTTGAGACTATACTTGGCTGTAAGGTTTTCTATCGCCCTCGCCAACCGCAGTCTCACACCTCTGTCAGTGTTGACCCATTCACGGGTAAGCGAGGTGAGGAGTCAGCACCGAGTCGGTTGGAGATTCCCGCAGAGTTCACTTTTGGACATGATGGACCGTGGAAGATTGTCCTGTCTTGGAAGGCAGGCGACGACAAACCACCGACATGGTTCAGATACGAGGATCGGCTAATTCGAACACCCAAACAGACGACCGGAGAGTTGTTGTGATACAGGCCGTGTCGCCGAACAAAATCGGTGCAGTGAACGTGCGCCCCGCCAGTCCGATCCATGTCCCTGGATTGTTAGATCGGCTGCTTTGCACTCCACCGTTTCTCCCGGCGTACGTCGTTGAGCTTGGGTCGTTGGCAGCTACCGCACACTAATATGTCCGACATCCACTTTGAATGTCCGAAATGCACTCAGCCACTTGACGCGCCGCACGAGTTGGCCAACCAGTTCATTGAGTGTCCGACGTGCAAGGAGACGATTGAAGTTCCGGTTCGTAGCCGACCGACCAAGCCGCCAGTGGCAGCACCGCCGCCGCCACCGATTCCGCCAGCTTCGCAGCCACCACGGCAGCAGTCCATCAACCCCAATTTGCAGATTTGTCCGGCATGTAGGGCACAGGTCAGCCGCGAAGCAGATGTTTGTCCGCATTGCGGGCAGCCCGTTAAGCGTGGATTCTTAGGCCGAGCCGGGACAGAGCGGATATTGAACGTCGGATGCTTTATCATTGTTCTCGTCATCATTGCGTTGGCCATGCTCGGCTCGTGTTCTGGACTGAGGAGGTGATTGAGATGAGAGCTACAAAGACGCCGCCTAACCATGTTCGCTATAGCAAACGCATGCTGGCCAAGTCAGCGGCCAACCGGGTCGGAACAGGCTGCCCGCGCCGTTCCGCTCGGTCGTCGAGTGAGTTAAGATGGCCCCAAACCGTGGCGGCGGTTTTCGGCGCGGCGCGTTCCTCGGATTCCTGCAACGACGGCAGCTTCAGCAACGCCCGCCTGGCGTAGGCCACGATGCACCGTCTTGCGGTTGGGCCCCGGCGCTCCCGGCGCAAACCATTCCGGGCATTCATTTTGTTCCTGCCAGCGGATCTGGGGCCGTGGCCGCGGGCGGCGCCACCGGTGACACCCCACCGAGAATTCCCTTCCAAGCAGCTTCCTCCTCCGCGTTCCGAGCCACCGGCGCGAAGCCAAATTGCAAATACAACTGGATCGTCGCAATCCGCGCGGCGCTGGTGTGCAGATACGCGCGCTCATGCCCCAGTTCGCGCAACCGCTGGCAAATCGTGGACAGCACAACTTTGCCGAGTCCGCGCTCTGAAACTCTGGCAGGATCGCCATCCAATGCACGCGACCCAAAATCCCGGAGCGCGGGCGGCCCCGCCCGCAGCAGGACGCGAGCTGTGGGCTCGACAGCCGTCCCGCTGCTAGTTTAATTGCCCGTGCGAGTCGTTCACTCCAAAAACCAACAACCGGGAAAAAGGGAAACCAAAATAGCCAAGCCCACGCTTGACTTACCTCATAGGAGGACGAGGACGAGGAAGCTAAAAGATAGGTTCCGGCCGCGCCCGCTTTGGTTCACCCTCCAGTTCATCGCGAGTTCGCATTGCCGGTTGCGATTGCGCCGCCAGACGCTATGCTCCCGCGAACTGATCCCGCGCCGGAATAACAATTCAGCGGTCTGGGGCGAACGCGTTTGGGTAATTGCCGACGGCAAATTTCCGGCTAAATCTGGTTTACGACATGAAACAAATCTCAATTTTAGGCGGGCTGGCGCTGGCAGGCGCGCTACTCCTTCCCTCCGCCCAAGCCGGATCGGTCCGCGGCTGGCTCGCTTGGCGGGGGCCGGATCAAAATGGTTCCTCCGCCGAAAAAAATCTGCCCGACAAGGTGGATCCCAAGAATCCCCTCTGGCTCGCCGATTTTCCCGGCCAATCCACGCCGGTCATCGCCAATGGAAAACTTTACATCGTCGGGTATCTGGGTGAGGGCGCGGATTTGCAGGAAGGGGTGGCGTGCTTCGACGCTGAGACGGGCCAGAAGCTTTGGCAGCAGCTTTACAACGATTTCCTCAGCGACACGGTTTATCTCCGCTACGCCACGGCGACCCCGGCGATTGATCCGGAGACGGGCAATGTTTTCTCGCAAGGCACGCAGGGCATTCTCGCCGGCTTCACGCCCGACGGAAAACTGCTCTGGAAGCGCTCGTTGATGGAGGAGTTTGGCCGGCTCACGTTCCCGAATGCCCGCACCGCGTCGCCGGTGATTGAGGGCGATCTCGTCATCACGCGCGGCATCACCGCCAACTGGGGCGCGCAAGGTCCGGCGGCAGATCGCTTTTATGCCTTCGACAAGAAGACCGGCGAACTCGTCTGGTCGTCCAGCCCCGGCGACCGGCCCAAGGACAATTCCTTTTCTCATCCGCAGCTCTCCTGGCGCAACGGCAAGCGCGTCTTCTACGCCGCGCTCGGCGACGGTAGCGTCGCGTGCGTCAACGCCCGCACCGGCGATCCGATCTGGCGCGTGCCGCTGTTCCGCGCCGGCATCAACGCCACCACCATTGTTCACAACAACGACAAGCTCATTGCCATCTTCGGCGTGCCCTACGAACCCGGACAGTTGATCGCCTTGAAGCTGCCCACCGCCGAGCCGACGAACGCCACCGCCGGCCCGCTCGTGCTCGAACGGGAAAAACTCCAGCTTTGGGCGGCGGACGTTTCCACTTCCACCAGTTCTCCAATCCTCGTCGGCGACATGGTTTACGTCGTCGCGGAAAAGGGCGACCTCTGCGCGGTGGACGCCAACACCGGCGCGATCAAATGGAAGCTGAAACTCGGCATCGAACAGCGCAACTCCTGCCCGTTCTACGCCGACGGCAAGCTCTACGTTCCGATGCTCGACGATCCCGCCGGCAAAGGCACGGGTGACGGCACGGAAGCCGGCGCGAAAGGCGCTCTCTACATCATCAAGCCCGGAGACCAGCCGGAAATTCTCCAGCACACCGAACTCGAAGGCCGCTGCTTCGGCACGCCCGTCGCCTACAACGGCAAACTCTATTTGCAGACGACGAAGCATCTGTATTGCTGGGGCAAGGGCGGAAACAGCGCGGGCTTGCCCGCAGCGCCGAAAGCCGATGAAGCGCCCAAGGTTGGGGCGGCAAAAGCCCTTCAAATTATTCCGTCTGAAGTCACCCTCCGCCCCGATCAGAACGCGGCGTTCCGCGCCCGCTCGATTGATTCCAATGGCTTCGTTGTCGAGGAAGTCGCGGACATGAAGTCGTTCAAGTGGGTGAGTTTCGTCCCGCCGACGGCGCGAGTGAAGTCCACCATGAACGGCACGTTCAACCCCGACGGCAAACTCGTTGCCGACGCCGCCCCGAAACCTTCCGCCGGCGCGTTCCAAGCGTCGCTCGGCGATGCGAAAGGCTACATCCGCGGGCGCGTCTTGCCCTACCTTCCCCTGAATCAGGATTTCGAAGCCATCTCGCTGACGGAAACCAACCTCGCCGAGGGTGCCGCCTTCGCCTATCCGCCGCTGCCTTGGATCGGCGCGCGGTTCAAGTTCGAGGTGCGCGAAAAGGACGGCACCAAATGCCTGACCAAGACGATTGACAACAAATTCTTCCAGCGCGCCACGGTCTTCCTCGGCACGGCAGACGCGAAGAATTACACCATCGAAGCCGACGTGATGAGCGACGGCAATCGCCGCAAGATGTCCGAAGTCGGCATTATCAACCAGCGCTACGCCATCGTGCTCAAGGGCAACGACCAGAAGTTGGAAGTCAGTTCCAACTTCGAGCGCCTGCGCGAGGCCGTGGACTTCAAATGGCAGCCCCAGACTTGGTATCACCTCAAATCCCGCGTGGACCTCGCCGCCGACGGAGTTGGCGTCGTGCGCGCCAAGGCCTGGAAACGCGGCGATCCCGAACCGGAAGCCTGGACCATCGAAGTGAAACACCAGACCGCGCATCAGGAAGGTTCGCCCGGGCTGTTTGGCTTCTCGCCGCAGGATATGCGCGTTTACATCGACAACATCAAAGTGAATTCCAACTAACTCTTTCCACCATGACATCGCCCTCATTCCTCACGTCGAAACTCCACCCTCGAAATTCAACGCCAAGACGCCAAGACGCAAAGACGCAAAGTCAAAGCGTCCCTCTTGCACCTTTGCGCCTGTGCGCCTTTGCGTTAAAAGCTGCCTCGGTTCTCGCAGTTGGTTCTCTCGCGTTGCCCACAACCGCCGCCGACTGGCCGCAATGGGGCGGCAAGAACATCCGCAACATGTACTCGCCCCAGCGCGGCCTGCCCGACGCCTTCGGCAAGATCGAATTCAAGCCCGGCACGGAAGAGGTCAGCACGAATGCCGTGAAGAACCTCAAGTGGATCGCCAAGATTGGCTCGCAGAGTTACGGCAACGTCACCGTCGGGCACGGCAAAGTTTTCATCGGCACGAACAACGAACCGCCGCGCGACCCGAAACATCCCGGCGATCGCAGCATCCTGCTTTGCTTCGATGAAAAGACCGGCGTGTTCCTCTGGCAACTCGTCGTGCCCAAGCTCGCCTCCGGCAAGGTCAACGATTGGGAAAGCCTCGGCCTGCTCTCGTCGCCCACCATCGAAGGCGACCGCGTTTACCTCGTCACCAGCCGTTGCGAAGTCATTTGCCTCGACATCAACGGCATGGCCAACGGCAACGACGGCCCGTTCAAGGACGAAGCCAAATACATGGTCAAGGACGTGGTGCTCGATCGCGGCAAGCCCACCGAACGCCCCGCCCCGCCTGTCGAACCCGGCCCACACGACGCCGACATCATCTGGGTCTATGACATGATGGACGAACTCGGTGTGTTCCCGCACAACGCCTCGAACTGCTCCGTGCTGGTGGACGACGACATCATTTACACCTGCACTTCCAACGGCCAGGACTGGACGCACTCGAACATCCCGTCGCCCAACGCGCCCAGCTTCGTCGCGCTCGACAAGAAGACCGGCAAGTTCCTCGGCGAAGACGACGCGAAAATCGGCCCGCACATTTTGCACGGCCAATGGGGTTCGCCCACGCTCGCCGTGGTGAACGGCAAGAAACAGATCGTGTTCGGCGGCGGCGATGGCTGGTGTTACGCCTTCGACGCCAAACCCGAAAGCCCCGGCGAAAACGGCAAGCTCAAAACCGTCTGGAAATACGACGCCAACCCGCCCGAATACAAGAAAGACAAGGAAGGCAAAGCGATCAAGTATCCCGCCGCCGAAGGCGTCAGCGAAATCAACGCCACGCCGGTGTTCTGGAAAAACCGCATCTACGTCGCCACCGGCCAGGATCCGGAACACGGCGAAGGCGTGGGCATCCTCACCTGCATTGACGCCACCAAGACCGGCGACGTCACCGCCACCGCCAAGATCTGGGAGTATCGCGGCATTCACCGCAGCATTTCCACCGTGAGCATTGACCCGGACACCGGCCTGATCTTCGTGGGCGACTTCTCCGGCTTCGTCCATTGCCTCGACGCCGAAACCGGCAAGCTCCAGTGGACGCACGACATGAAAGCCCACATGTGGGGCTCGACCTTCGTGGCCGATGGCAAGCTCTACGTCGGCGATGAAGACGGCGACTTCGTGGTCCTTGCCGCGACTAAGGAAAAGAAGATCATCAGCGAAACCAACGTCGGTGCAGCGATCTACGGCACGCCCATCGTCGCCAACGGCGCGGTCTATCTGCAATCCAACACCCACCTCTTCGGATTCAGCGACCCAACCAAACAGTCCGGCCTGAAAGACGAGCCGCAGAAGATTGAGCTCAAGTTGGATAAGTGAATGGCCGCCGTCCTGAAAGAACTTCACGAATTGATCAACCGGGATGACTCTGGCTGGCAAATCGTTCAAGGCTGGGTTGCCGCAGCCAAGAATACCGTTGAGGTATTGCCACCACCGGACAAGGCGACACGCGAGAAGGCACTGCTCAGCACTCAAGTGACAACCCGCTCTCCGATGGGCGCAGTCATTTACGAAACTGGTGGAATTCTGGTTGATCATGGATGGATTCGCATCCTTGGCTCTGGTCATTCGCGGCTTCCGCGATCTTTACCTGATTGGAATTTCGGGCGATCGTTCTCAGAATCTGGGCCGCAGCCTACCTTCCTTCTTTGCGCAGATGACGTCATCGGCGGATTCTTTGCAATTGACGGAGGTGGTCTGGGAATTGCACCTGGCAAAGTCTGCTTCTTCGCACCTGATCGGCTCGCGTGGGAGAATACCAACTTGGGATACTCGGAGTTTCTTGTGTGGTGCTTTCAAGGTGATGTCGCCAAGTTCTACGAATCTCAGCGGTGGACTGGATGGGAAAAGGAAATCGCGACCCTTGGCGGAACTGATGCACTCGATATTTATCCTTTTCTCTCTGCTCTGGGCCCGCCGATTTCGGAACGAAGCCGTCGCCCAGCACCGGTTGCCTCCATCTACAAACTCCACATTGGTTGAAGCACATGGAGCACGATGGCTTATTCAAACTGTTCGCGTGCGACGGTCTGCGACCACAACCGCGCGTCGCTGGAAATTTGGTCCACGTCCGCCCTCATCCCGGCCCTCACTTGCTTTTAATCACACCCAGAACGCGGCTTCCAGAAAAATTCTCCTCGGCTGCTCCGCGCGGTGAGGTCAAGGCAGCGCACGGCACGAGCCGGGCGCGGTAATATCGGCGTGGCAGTCCCGCAGCGGGGTCATCCACCTGATCGAAGTAGGTCACAAATTGGCTTCCAAACCAAGAATTGATCTTCGTTGGTGCTGATGGGCGGGGCGAAGCTGATGTAGGCGTGGCGCTGCCGACCAGAGCTGAAGTTGGTCACCAGACCGTTTCCGCCGGTGCCGTTGCCCATCCAGCTTTGTTATCCGATCCGATCCAGATTGGGGTTGGAACCGCCTGCGAACTCGAATTGCGTGAAGAATACATTCGTCACGGCGGCATGGGCGGAGAATGTCACGGCCCCGGCCAGCGATGCTCAGAGCACACCGGAAAGTAGGAAACTCTTAAGGTTCACGGGCTGAGGGGATTTGCAGGGTCTGGGGCTTACGGCCGGTTTCGGCCACCCGATTCCGGGCGCGCATTGGACGACGGTGCCGAGCGCGACTCAACCGGCGCGGAACGCGGGGCGTTGACCGCAGGTGCCGGCCCCGCCGGCGCGGAACGCGGGGTGTACGAAGGCGCGGCCGCCGTCGGTGCCGACCGCTGCCCCCCACTGGAGGGTGCGGGGCTGGGGCGCGGCGTGTAGCTCGGACTGGGCGTGAGGGCGGGTCCCGAATAGGTCGGCGGCAACGGCGCGCTCCGCGACGCGAAAGAGCTTTGAGAATTCTGGGGCCGGTTAGACTCGGACGTTGTGGTTCTTTGGGTGGGTTGGGCGCTGGTGCGGGACGGCGCGGAATACGTCTGTGTCGGACGCGGGCTGTAGCCCGGGGCTGATGACCCGCGCGGGGCCGGGGACTCGCTGCGGGTCGTTCCGCCGGTCGAGGTGCTGTGGTTCTGGGGCGACCGTTGAACACTTGGGTTGCCTTGCGACGGCGTCATTGGTGCTGGCGGGCTCGCGGGTTTGGTCACGGAGGACGAGCCGGGGACCGAAGCCGCCGAGTTGGGCCGTCCCGGATTGGAACTGTTGCTGTTCGGGTCGCGCTTTCCAATGAACACCTGCGAACTTGCCGGCGCGGACGATGGCCCGCCCCGGGTCGGTCGCCCCGGAGGAGACGTTGCGGTACTCGGCGCTGCGGGCGCGGTGCGGGCGGTAACGGTCGTGCCACTCGGCGGTGGGGCGGTGGGGCCGGGCCGATTGTTACGCTCGCGACCGACTTCCGTCTGGCTGTCGCGTCCGTTGACTCGCGATGTGCCAGTTGGAGCCGGGGCCGTGTGGGTGTTGTTCGGCGCAGAAATACCGGTCGCCGCCCGGGAATTCCGGCCCCGTTCCCCTGCGGTTTCGGTGTGGAGGGGCGGAGTCGTAAGCGGTTTCGCGGCGGCGCTTTCCGGGATGCGGGGCCGATTCACGACAAGCGAGCGGCCATCACGTTCAAGCCGCTCGCCGCGACCCAAGCCAGCGGATACAGTGTGGTCGCGGAGACTGACGGGCCGAAGCTCAGTGCGCGTATGTTCGCGGACGCGGTCGGCAGGGATACCGTGATTGACCACGGTGTTGTTTCTTCCCCTGCCATAATTGTTCACGATGGTCGTGTGGTTGTAGATTTGCGTCACCTGATGTGACGCGACGCGATAGTGATAAGGATGCGGGTCGCGGAAATGTCCCCAAGACACAAACGTAAAACAGGACGCGCCCAAGCCGAAGCCGAAGTTCACCCCCACGGAACTGCCGTAGTAACTGAATCCGACCCCGGAGCGGTAATACGCCGCCGGCGGCAACGGGGCCCAGCCACAGTAATCTCCCGAGTAGCGCCAGCTCACCCACGACGGGGCCCAAACGTTGTCCGGCCACCAGCACCAACCCCAGCGTGGGTGACTCAGCCAGCGGCCATAATGAAACGTGGTGGCACCCCAGGAATAATCCGACATCCAGTACCAGCCGGCATCTGTGTAAATCCAGCGGCCCCGGTCAGAGTAGGGTCGCCAGCCGCTATTGCCCACCACGACGGTCGGCTGCCAGCAACGGCCATAACCTTCGACCTCGACCCAGGTGCCGTAGGGCGCCAGCGAGGCGTTGAAATAAGCGACATTGGCCGGGGGCGGCGCGACGGCAACCGGAGCCGATTCTGGCTGGGGTTGCGGTTGGGCCTGCGGTTGCGACTCAGCCGGGGGCGGGTTCACGTAAGTCGGCGCGGCGGCTTGCTCGGTGGCCGGAGGTGGTTGCGCGATCGGATTCGACCAGTTCGCTTTCAACCCCTGATCGTGCTGCATCATCGCGGTGACAATGTTGCCGTCCACGCCGAGGTCGTTGAGGTAAATGATGTCGTCCGAACTGAGCACGAACAGGCTGCGCGTATTCGTGATGTAGTTGAGCAGCACCGCCTTATCCACCCCGGCTTGTGCGAGCTTGATGACTTCCGCGGTGGGCGGCGTCGGTTTGATGCTCGCCGGAAGCTGTTTCTCCAACGCGGAAGCGGGCGCCGGCTCCGGCACGTTGACTTCCGCGACCTCCGCTGCCGCCACTTCCGTCTCGGCCGCAGGCGGTGCTGGGTTTGGGACCAGGGTGTTGGTGCTGATCGCCGCGGGTGGCGGTTCGGCGTTGGCTGAGCCAATGAGCGAACCGGGCTGGTCAGTGGCCGGCTCGGCACAGCCGGTCAAGAGGGACAAGGTCGAAAACGCCAAGCTGAGACTGAAGGAGGCGTAAATTCTAGTCTTCATAAAATTTGTTTTTTACAGTCAGTTTGCTTCATTTTGCCCGTCAGCGTATGAGACTGATTATCCGGTAAGACTATTCACTCGGCGCGCGGCGGGCGCAATCTCTTTGTGGTCACGGCCGCTGGCGTGGGGATAATCAAAAGCGAGTGTGGATCGGAGTGTGGCCAGCCGCGGCCATAGGAAGGCGGAGCGGAGGCAAGCGGCTTCAACTTCAAACCGCCAAGCGTAGGGGCTTGCTGCTTCCGAGGTCGGGGGCGCTCCGGCCGGCGTTGGCAGTGCCGCCAAGTATTCCGAATACTCCGCCCGGTTCGTTCGTCAGTAACCGAATGGTAATTTGGATTCACCGCCGCCGGGGCGCGCAGCACATCGCTCGCGCCGATCAATCAACCACCCGCCTTTCGCAAATCCAACGCCTCGTTTTGTTGTTGGTCGTCCTGCTGCGGTGTTCGACCGCCAACGTTTTCGCCGGGGCGAATCTCGAGCCGGCGCGCGTGAAGGAAATCGCCGCGTGGTTGCCCGCCCAACCCGCCGGCGTCGGCCGCCCCATCACCGACCGCGCCGCCTGGGAGAAACTCGCGGCGCAAAAGAGCTTTGCCCCGGTCGTGCCAGCGGCGGAGCGCCTGGCCAAATCGGAAACGCCGCCCCTGCCCGACGATTTGTTCCTCGATTACTCGCGCACCGGCAATCGCGATCGCGGCCAGAAGGTGCTGTCCCAGCGTGGCGAGCGGCTGGAAACCTTCACGCTCGCGGAGTGCCTGGAAAATCGCGGCCGCTTCCTCCCGCCCCTGACAAACGTCATCGCCGTGCTTTGCGCCGAGCGGACGTGGGTTTATCCGGCACACGACGGCAAGCTCGACAGTTTTTATGGCCGAACGACCAACGTGGATTTGCGCGCCACCGCGGTCGCGTGGGAACTGGCCACGGCGGATTATTTGCTCGGGGACAAGTTGCCGGCGGAAACGCGGCGGCTGATCCGCGCCAACGTGAATCGCCGCGTACTCGAACCGCTTCACGACATGATCGTCGGTCGCCGCGAGGAACTGGGCTGGCTGCGCGCCACGCACAATTGGAACGCGGTGTGTCTCGCGGGCGTCACTGGCGCGGCGCTGGCGCTGGAGGAATCGCCGGAGACGCGCGCGATCTTTGTTGCCGCCGCGGAGTATTACGTCCGGAATTTTCTGAAGGGTTTCACGCCGGATGGTTATTGCAGCGAAGGCCTCAGCTACTGGAATTACGGCTTCGGCCGCTTCGTGATGATGGCCGAGACGATGCGCGAGGCGACCGGCGGGCATCTGGACTTACTGGCGGTTCCGGCGGCGCTGCCCGCCGCGCTCTTCGCGTCGCGCGCCGAAATCCTGAACGGCAGCTATCCCACCATCGCGGATTGTTCGCCGGGCACGCACCCCGATACGAAGATCATGCGTTACCTCGACGAGCGCCTCGCCCTCAGCGGCTCCGGCAATCGCGACGACTTGTTTCTCCAACCCGCTGGCGCGCTGGCGATCACCGCGCTGTTCAGCTTTCTCCCGGCGCAACTGCCCCTCGCCCAGAGTGCCGATCGGGCGGGCGATTCGCCGTTGCGAACCTGGTTCAAAGACGGCGGCGTGTTGATTTGCCGCCCCGCTCCCGGGACCAAGCCGCCGTTCGCCGCCGTGCTCAAAGGCGGCCACAACGCCGAGCATCACAACCACAACGACGTGGGCAGCTTCAGCGTCGTGCTGGACAAAGCGATGGTGCTTTGCGATGCGGGCGCGGAGGTTTACACCGCGCGCACCTTCAGCGCGAAACGTTACGACAGCAAAGTGTTGAACTCCTTCGGCCACGCTGTGCCCGTCATCGCCGGAGAATTACAACGCACCGGCGGCGAGGCGCGGGCCGTGGTGTTGCGCGCGGAGTTCCGTGACGACACCGACACGCTCGCTCTGGATATTCGTTCCGCCTACGCAGTGCCCGAGCTCAAGAAGCTGGAACGGACCTTCACGTTTCGCCGCGCCGCGGCGGCGTCGCTGACCGTTCGGGATGAAGTCGTTTTTTCCAAACCGCAAGCTTTCGAGACCGCGCTCATCACCTGGGGGAAATGGGAAAAGATCTCAGATCGCGAAATCTTAGTGCGGGAGGGCGCGTCTGGCGTGCGGGTGAAAATCGAAACGGGCGGGCTGCCCTTTGAGCTTCGCTCCGAGACGCTGGAAGAAAACGTGCGCACGAAGGTCAAACCGGAGCGCCTCGGCATCGCGCTGAAATCGCCGGTCGAGAGCGCCACGGTCACCTTGACGATTTCGCCCGAGCCTCCCACCGACGCGAGTTCGCGCTGAGATGGCAAAGGACCGGGGCGCGGGGGGAATGCTGTTTTGTCGGGTGAGGGATCAGCAATTCTCAATTTGGCACCAGGCCGGGACGCCGGGTGAGAATTCGCCGAATGAAATTTCGCGCTTTGAACCCGTCAACCACAGTCTTGCTCTAGCGGAGGATATAACGCGGCAGTGTCCTGGAGTGCGCCAGCCCTCGGGCGCTTTCGACCACCCATGACTTCCCAAGCGCCAGAGGGCTGGCGCACGCCAAGACCAGTCGGTGGGGCGGACGTTTCTTGGGGAGGGCGGCGGGCCTACGGGAAGGGGTTTTTTGGCGGGTGTAGGCCGGGGGCAACTCACCCGGCGCGCTCCGAAGCTGCCATAACGCGAATTGCGGCCTCCCGTGTGACTATGGCCCCGGCCTTGCCCTGGCGAGAAAGCCCGGACGATAATGCTTTGCGCTGGCTACGCCATTTTGGTTTAGTGTGGTGCCATGCGTGCAATCCGACCGCAAGCCCCACCAGTTGGGAACGGCGGACACACTCGCACGGGAAAACCATGACCGAGCCAACCACAAACGCGGACATCGAAGCGGTGATGCAGCGAGCCAGCCTCGCGGCGGCAGTCTTCACGGAACTGGATCAGGCGCAAACCGACCGCATCGTGCGCGCCGTTTTCGAGGTGGGCTTCAACCATCGCGTCCGGCTGGCCAAGCTGGCCGCCGAGGAAACCGGCTTGGGCAAATGGCAGGACAAGGTCATCAAAAACGTCCTCGGCACCCAGCTTGTTTATGATGACATCAAGCACCTCAAGACCGTCGGCATCGTCAACGAAGATCCGATTACGGGAATCGTCGAGATCGCGCAGCCGATGGGGCCGATTCTGGCCATCATCCCAATAACCAATCCGACCTCGACGACGCTGTTCAAAATCCTGATCTGCCTCAAGTCGCGCAACCCGATCATCCTCAGCCCGTCGCGGAAAGCCCGCAGATGCGTGGCCGAAACGGCGCGGTTGTGTTACGAAGCCGCCCTCGCGGCGGACGCGCCGGAGGATTGCATCCAATGGCTGCCCGACGGCTCGCGCGAACAAACGCAGGTCCTCATGTCGCACCGGCGGTTGGCGTTGATCCTGGCCACGGGCGGCAGCGGGTTGGTCCAGAGTGCCTACAGTTCGGGCACGCCAACGCTCGGCGTGGGCGCGGGCAATGTGCCGGTTTTCATCGAGGCGAGCGCCGATGTCGCCTTCGCGGTTGCGCAGATCATGACCTCGAAGCTGTTCGACTACGGCACCGTCTGCGCCAGCGAACAAGCCGTCGTGGTGGAGCGGGCCGTCGCGCCCCAGGTGGAAGCGGAGTTCCGAAAACGCGGCGCGGTTTTTCTGGACGCCGCTGGCGTGACGAAACTGGAAACGGTCGCGATTGACGCCAAGACGGGGCAGATGAACTCCGCCGTCGTAGGCCAGTCCGCGACGACGATCGCGCGCTTGGCGGGCCTCGACGTGCCGACCGATACCCAAATGCTCATGGCCCCGCTGCCCGGCGTGGGGAAGGAATATCCGCTTTCCGGCGAAGTGCTCGCGCCGATCCTGGCTTACTACGTCGTCGAAGATTTTGATCGCGCCGTGAACGTCTGCATTGACCTGAATTTCCACGGCGGTATCGGCCACACCGCGAGTTTGTTTTCGAACGACGAGGCGAAGATTCAGCGGTTCGCGATGCTGATGAACGCGGGCCGCATCTTGGTCAACCAGCCTTCGGCGCAGGGCGCGGTGGGCGGCCTCTTCAACATGCTCAACCCCTCGCTGACCTTGGGCTGCGGCACGGGCGGCAAGAACATCACCACCGACAACGTCTCCGCCCGCCACCTGCTCAACATCCAGCGCATCGCGCGCCGGCGCGTCAATAACCGCCTCGCGCAGTTTGATCAGGCCAAGTATCTGGACGAGTCATTCGATACCACGGCGTTGGAGCAGCAGTTCAACCGCAATTGGTAGGAAATCAAATTATGGTTCAATCCTCACAGCAAGATGGTCGCCTGGTCTTTCAATTCTCAGGCCGACTGGACACGGCGGAATGTGCGCGCATCACGGATCCGGTGGTGGAGCAGGCGCAAGCCGCGACGCAACCGCTGGTGTTCGACCTCACTGGCGTGGACTTTGTGGCGTCCTCCTTTCTGCGCTTGTGCATCATGGTCCAGCAGAAATCCGTCAGCCAACCGCTGACACTGGTCAACGTCGCCCCGCTCATCAAGAAAGTGTTCAAGATTGCCGGCCTGGACCAACTCGTGGCGCGGTAGGGCAGGGACGAGGGTTTGAACTTGCCCCAACCCCTAACTCACGCGGTGGTGAGCGTCCCCGCCTGCGCCGCGCGGCGGCGCTGCACGAAGCCCCCGGCTCCCAACACCACCAAACCCAGCGCTGCGATTTGATAGCCGGAAATCGGCCCCAGGATCGCTGGCGTGGCGCGGAGAAATTCGTGGCCAAACCGAAACCCGCCGTAGGCCATGAGGTAAAGGTGGAAAAGTTGTCCGCGCAATTCGGCACGCCGCCGCAGCCCGAGCGCCACCCCCAGCATCACCGCATTGAAAAGCAATTCCACCCATGCCGCCGGCCAGCGCGCCGCGCCCGCCGCATCGTTCACCGTGAACCACGACGCCTCGCACCCGCGCCCCAGACAGCAGCCATGCAGCACACATCCCACCCGCCCAAGCATGATGCTCACCGGGGCGATGACAGCGAACCAATCTCCCGTGGCGCTCGTGTAGCCCAACATTCGCTTGGCGATTTCCACGCCCGCGTAGCCGCCAAGCAGCGCGCCGGTGATGGATTTGCCGGTGGCGAGAATCACCCAGCGCTGATCATCGTGCCAATGCAGCCAGCCTTCCGCGCCGAGATAAACGAGCTTTGCGCCGAGGAACGCGCCGGCTAGCGCCGCCACGTAAATGATCACGAGCCGCGAATCGCGCTTCGCCAGCCGCGACCACAACCCGATGCTCACGAAAATGCCCGTGAGCATCAGCCAGCCATAGGCGGTGGTATGAGTTGTCGCCATTATTGCCAGGGCGCGAGGAGTGGGATGGTTTGTCGGCCCTTGCGCCGGTAAATCCGGAAATGTGAATCCGTCGTCCGCACGCAGGAGCGTGGGTTGATCGCGCTCATGCGGACGCGGCAGGCGGCGGCAAAATCCATGATCCGGGCGCGGTAAGCTTTTTGCAGGACCCGGAGCCGTTCGATCGCGTCCTCGGCATCAAACGCGAGGTTGATCACGCGGCGCGGCACCCAGGCGAGCACCGTCAGGGGATCCCCGCCACCCGCGGGCAACTTGAGCGAGGTCGTTGTCATGGCGAGAAGGTATTACCGGCTGCTGCGGCTGGCAATACCACCTTGTCTTGGTGGTCGCGGCGGGTGTGATTAAAAGCGGGGGAGGCCGGAGTGTGGCCGTCCCCGGCCTCAGCAAGGTGGAACGGACGAAAACCTGCGGAACTTCCCAAACCTCCAAGCGTAGCGGCCTTGCTGCGCCCGATGGTTCAACTTTGGGGTTAAGGCAGCCTCAAAATCTCCGGGCGCAACTGGCCAAGGAATTGCGCCGGCAGCCGCCGGTCAATGGAGCCGGCCACCGGTGGCTCCGAATCCACATGGCCGTCGGCAAAGGTGACGTTGGCTTTTTGCGCGTGGCGGAAGTGGCCGTGACCGTAGTAGCCAGTGCTGGCGAAGTTGGTGGCGGCGTCGAGAAAATACCATTCCTCCAGCATCGGATTGGTATGCGAGGCGGGTGCTTGGAAGTCGTTTGCCTGTGCGGCATCGGCAAACAACGCGGTGGTCCCCGGGTGCGCGATCCGGTTGGCTTTCACCGGCGGTGGGCCGGCGGGCGCGGAAAGAAAGCCGTTGTAACCATAGCTGCAAACGACACTCGTGGCTTTGAGCTTGAACCGGGGCGGCACGGGATGGAGCGTGGGACAGAGCCGCGCTTCGCTGCCGTTGAGGTAGGGATGCAGCTTGCCGGTGGCCAGGTCGAAGGGGCGCTCGCCTTCGGGCTGGGAATCATCGAGCCAGCCAAACCACCAGAGCGTCCCGTGATTGGTCGCGCCCTCGGAGAGGCGAAAGCAGTTTCCGTCGTTTTCGTTCCAATAAAGCTGCATGGCCAGGCCCATCTGGCGGACGTTGTTGTTGCAAGCGGTGCGGCGCGCGGCCGACCGGGCGCGGGCCAGCGCCGGCAGAAGCATCGCGGAAAGAACGCCGATGCTGGCGATAACGACGAGAAGTTCAATCAACGTGAAGGCCAGCGAACGGTGGGCCGCGCGTGGCGCAAACCGTTCCCGCTCAAGCGGGAAATTCTCCACACACCGCCGGCAGACGCAGGCGCGGTGCTGGAATTCCTTGGGCACCCGAGCGAGCAAAGCTGCGGGCAGATCCACGCTGGCGCACCAGCAGGGGCTGGGGCGCGCGTCGGGCGAACCGAGTTGGCAGTCGTTCGCCGCGCCGCACAGCGGGCAGCGGGCGGGATTGAAAGCTTGCGGCAGGTTCATGGCCGGGCGGCGCGAATGCGGTAAAGGGCCTGGCTGACCGGCGGGTTGGTGTCCGTTAAAGCCAACGCTCCGCTGACTCCGGGCAGGGCTGGCGAAACGCCGGTCCAGGTCTGAAAATCCGTCGTGCGTTCGAGGGTGAAAAGCCAGTTGGGGCGGGTGGAAAATTGCACCTGCCATTGGCCGTTGGTGAATCCGCCGCTGAGGTTTTGTGCGGGCAACGCGGGCACGAGGACCGCGATGTTATCCACGACGCCGTGCGCCAGAATCGAACCTTCGCCCCACATCGGGTCTTGTCCGGCATCGCTAAAACTGCTGATGGTCATGGTGTCCACGCGGTAATCGCTGAAAGCACCATTCACCAACTGGCTGATGGCCCGGCCGGAATTCTGCGCGAGGTTGGTGAAGGTCGTGACCAAGGTCTGGTTGGAGGCGGTGTAGGTCATCTGCACATGATACCAGTCTCCCGGAGTTAGCGGGTAGATGGCGTAATCGGAGGCCCCATTGTAATTGAAATCACTGTTGGTGCCCACGATCGCCGGCATGACTGTTGCCCCATAACCACTGTCCCAGAAGTAATCGAACTCCACCAAATTCGGCGAATCATATCCGGTGGCCCGCACGAAATTAGTCGTTGTGGCCTCGTTGAGGTTAAAAAACCCGAGGGCCAACTCGAAAGAATTGGGTTTGTTCGGGGCCAAGCCGGGACCGATATCGTCTAGGCGCAAGTCAAACGCGATGCTGAAGTCGTCATTGCGAGTGACGGTGGTGCCGAGCGGTTGGTAAAAATAACTGTTCGGCTGCGTGGAATCCCAGGTGACTTCGAGGCTCTGGTTCGTGGCATTCCAGTGGAACAGATTCGGGTTGCCGAAAACCTGCCAGCCGTGCTGCAACGGGTCACTGGCAAAGTTCTCGGTGATGGTGGCCGCACGAACGAGCTGGACGGCAAACAAGCTGGTCAACGCCAGCGAACGGATTTTCATAGTGCTGATCTTTCAATTTTGTTCCGCGAAAATTTTTCCCGGAACGGTTTTAGGTTGAGAGACCAGCGCGCGGATGATTTCGTCCTCGTCCTCGTCCTCGTCCTCGACTTCGCACTCCAATTGGCCGTTGCGCCAATCGAGTATGAGGACGAGGACGAGGACGAAAATAAAAACGCCTTCATCTCACGGCAAAACGGGGAATGAAGGCATCCGACGAATCCCACCCGCACAAGCGGACAGGCTGGCCTCATCCTTCTCTTGTCGGAGAAGTTGCCGAGGCCGGTTGGAGGTTGAGGGGTGAAGGTTGAGGGAAAACGCGCACCGCACGCTTCCGCCGCTCAACCCTCAACTCTCAACCTTCAACCTCCCCAGCAGACGAGCGCAGCGCGACCGATATCCTGACTTCGGACTTAACCTCGCTCCCGCCTTCCCACCCGTCGAGTTCGTCGGCAGGCAGTGGCCGTGGGAGTTTGTAGTCCGTAACAGTGGCGCAACCGTCGCCGATTTTCACGGCGTTCCCTGGTAGCGCGCTGCATGGAGGCGAACCGAAAGTTCGCCAGTTTCAAAGAACATCACGATCCTACGCCCGCCCGCCCAGCCTGCCAAGAAAACACTTGGGCGCGGCGGGGATTCTGTTGCGGGCGCGCGGAATTGAAACCGCAGGAAATTGGCGGGACGCGGAGTTTGGCGAGAAAACAATCAGCTGCAATCAGGGGGCACCGAAAGCGGAGTTTTTGGTGGCGTCCTGATTTGGCGATAGACCACGATTCGCCAAGCGAACGTCACGCCGACCTGCTTGGAGGCGTTGGCGACATTCAACGTGTAGTTGCCGTTCTCATCCGTCACGGCGTACCCGAATCGAAAGCTCGCGTCGCTGATGTCCGCGTTGGCGAACACCCCAACGCCAACGATCGGATGGCTGAGATTGTCCCGAACGTAACCCGGTGAGGTGATTGGGGGCGCGCCGGGTCGTGAAATTCGCGAGTCTGGCCTGGCCGTTGTTGAGGGTGTCGCAAGCCTCTTGCGACAACGTAATTGAATATGGCCGGATTATCGCCGCTGAAACAAAAAAGGCGAGGCCGGTTTCCCGGCCTCGCCTGTAAGGTTCGGTGTCTCCGAACGGATGGCTTAGTAGTCGCCCATTTCGCCGCCCATGCCGCCGCCGCCGTGACCGGCCGGGGCTTTCTTATCCTTCTCCGGAATCTCAGTGATGAGACATTCCGTGGTCAGGAGCAGGCCAGCGATGGACGCGGCGTTCTGGAGCGCGGTGCGGGTGACCTTCTTCGGGTCAACCACGCCGGCTTTCACCAGGTCTTCGAATTCGCCGGTGGCGACGTTGTAACCTTGGTTGCCTTTGGACTTCTTGACGGCTTCCACGATGACGCTGCCTTCCACGCCGCCGTTCGCCGCGAGGGCGCGGAGCGGGGATTCAACGGCGCGCTTCACGATGCTGATGCCAATCGCTTCGTCGTCGTTTGCGCCTTTCGTGGCTTCGATGGCTTCAATGCAGCGGATCAGCGCCACACCACCACCGGCCACGATGCCTTCTTCGACGGCCGCGCGGGTTGCGTGCAGCGCGTCTTCGACGCGGGCTTTCTTTTCCTTCATCTCGGACTCGGTGGCGGCACCGACGTTGATGACGGCCACACCGCCAGCGAGCTTCGCGAGGCGTTCTTGGAGCTTTTCCTTGTCGTAGTCGCTCGTGGTTTCTTCGATCTGGCGGCGGATTTGATTCACGCGGCCCTGGATCTCGGAGGACTTGCCCCCGCCTTCGACGATGGTGCAGTTTTCTTTGTCAATGACGATGCTCTTGGCGCGGCCAAGGTCTTCGAGACCGATGCTCTCGAGCTTGATGCCGAGGTCTTCGCTGATGAACTTGCCGCCGGTGAGGATGGCAATGTCTTCGCACATGGCTTTGCGGCGATCACCGAAACCAGGGGCTTTCACGGCGCAGACGTTGATCGTGCCGCGCAGTTTGTTCACAACGAGAGTCGCGAGGGCTTCGCCTTCGACGTCTTCGGCGATGATCAAGAGCGGCTTGCTGGTGCGGGCCGTCTTTTCGAGGAGCGGGAGCAGGTCCTTCAAGGAACTGATCTTCTTCTCGAAGTTGAGGATGTAGGCGTCCTCGAGTTTGCATTCCATCGTCTCGGCACTGGTCACGAAGTAGGGCGAGAGATAGCCCTTGTCGAACTGCATGCCTTCGACGACGTCGAGCGTGATGTCAATGGACTTGCCTTCTTCGACAGTGATGGTGCCATCCTTGCCGACCTTGTCCATGGCTTCGGCGATTTTGTCACCGATCTGGGTGTCCCAGTTCGCGGAAACCGTGGCGACCTGCTTGATCTCTTCCTTGTCCTTGACCTTCTTGGTGATCTTGTCGAGGTGGTTCACGGCGGCTTCGACTGCCTTGTTGATGCCGCGTTGGATGCCGATGGGGTTCGCACCAGAGGTGACGAACTTCAGACCTTCGCGATAGATGGACTCGGCCAACACGGTGGCCGTGGTGGTGCCGTCGCCGGCGTTGTCGCTGGTCTTGCTCGCGACTTCGCGGACCATTTGGGCGCCCATGTTTTCGTACGGGTCTTCGAGCTCAATTTCCTTCGCCACAGTCACGCCGTCCTTGGTGACGGTGGGAGAGCCGAATTTTTTGTCGAGCACTACATTGCGGCCTTTCGGGCCGAGGGTCGCGGTGACGGCGCGGGAGAGCTTGGTCACGCCGCGCAGGATCGCCTGCCGGGCGGCTTCGTCGAACAATAGTTGTTTTGCTGCCATAGTATTTAGTTTCTTAGTTACGAGTGTTTGGTTGGGAGTTAGTCAATGATCGCGAGGAGGTCGTCGGAGCTGAAGATTTTATACTCCTTGCCGTCCACTTTGATCTCCGTGCCGCCGTATTTGCTGACGAGCACGCGGTCCCCCTTCTTGACTTCAAAGGGGACTTTTTTGCCATCGTCATCGGTCTTGCCCGTACCGAGCGCGACGATGATGCCTTCCTGGGGTTTTTCCTTGGCGGTATCGGGAATGATGATGCCGCCCTTTTTAACTTCTTTTTCTTCGACCGGCTCAACGAGCAAGCGGTCTCCGAGGGGTTTGATGTTCAGTGCCATAGTTTGCTTTTTGTTTGTTTGTTGTTGTTTGATAGGAATCAAATCCCGCCGCACGAGCGGACGGGAAAATACTGTGCCGCTACAAGGGGCGGGCTTACTTCTTCTCGTCCACGACCTCGGCGTCAATGATCGGACCCTCGTCCTTTTTATCCTTTTTCGCTTCGGACTTGGTCTCTTCGCCGCTCGTGCCCGCTTGCGTTTTGTCGGCTTGCGCTTTCGCGGCCGCGGCTTTGTAAAGTTCTGCGGACGCGGCTTGCCAGACTTCGTTGAGCTTCTCGCTCGCGGACTTGATGGCGGCGGCATCGCTGCCCTTCAGAGCTTCCTTCACCGCGGTGACGGCACCTTCAATCTTGCCCTTGTCATCGCCGGAAATTTTGTCAGCGTTGTCCTTGAGCATCTTCTCGGAGCGATACACCGCGTTGTCGGCTTCGTTGCGCGTCTCGACTTCCTCGCGTTTCGACTTGTCTTCGTCGGCGTGGGCTTCGGCGTCCTTGCGCATCTTTTCGACTTCGTCCTTCGAGAGACCGCTGCTCGCGGTGATGGTGATTTTCTGTTCCTTGCCCGTGCCGAGGTCCTTCGCGCCGACGTGTAAAATGCCGTTGGCATCAATGTCGAACGTCACTTCGATCTGCGGCACGCCGCGCGGTGCGGGCGGAATGTCCGCGAGTTGAAACTTGCCGATTCCCTTGTTGTCTTTGGAAAACTGACGTTCGCCTTGGAGGACATGAATCTCCACGCCGGGCTGGTTGTCGCTGGCGGTGGAAAAGATTTCCGATTTGCGGGAGGGAATCGTGGTGTTGCGCTCAATCAACTTGGTGAACACGCCGCCGAGCGTTTCGATGCCGAGTGACAACGGCGTCACGTCAAGCAGGAGCACGTCCTTCACTTCGCCCTTAAGCACGCCGCCTTGAATGCCGGCGCCGATGGCGACGACTTCGTCCGGGTTCACGCCCTGATGCGGGGGTTTGTTGACCAGCGTGTGCGCGGTTTCGACGACGCGTGGCATACGGGTCATGCCACCGACAAGCACGAGTTCGTCAATCTTGTCAGCGGAGATGCCGGCGTCTTTCAAGCAGGCCTGCACGGGCTTGATGGTGCGCTCGAACAAATCGTCGGTGAGCTGCTCCATCTTGGCGCGCGTGAGATTTTTCTGGATGTGCTTCGGCCCGGTGGCGTCCGCGGTGATGAACGGCAGGTTGATGTCGTAGGTCGTCGCGCTGGAGAGGGCGATCTTGGCCTTCTCG
>CAIKLQ010000691.1 GCA_903828255.1 uncultured Verrucomicrobiota bacterium | reverse complement strand
GTTTCCGAACTCAAGGAATTCACCCAGCGGCGTGGCTATATCCGGGACGAAGCGCGGCCAGGCGAAGTGACCCTGCGTGAAGTTCTGCTGCGCGAATGGAAAATCGTTCAGGCCGCGAAAGAGGGCGTCGGGGATTATCTCCCCCTGGTGTCGAATCCCCGCCCGGCGAATCCGCAACTCGACAATGAACAACGCCAAGCCCTGGAATGCTTGCTGCGTTCGACAAACGGCGTTTCTGTCTTTCGCGGCGGTGCGGGAACGGGTAAAAGCTTTGTCCTGTGCGAACTGGTCGAGCAACTTCGGCAGTCTGGCCGGGGTGTGGTCGTCCTCGCCCCGCAACGTCAGCAAGTCGTGGAGATGGAGAAGACTGGATTTCCGTCGCCAACGACGGTCGCCAGTTTTCTTGCCAAGGGTGAACTTGCTGACAGCGGCGTGATTGTGGTGGACGAAGCGGGCCAGATTGGCGGGCGGCAGATGCTGGAACTTGTCCGGCTGATCCACGAGCGACACGGACGGCTGGTTCTCTCCGGTGACACCCGGCAACACGGAGCGGTTGAGGCTTCGGATGCCCTGCTCGCCATCGAACGCCATGCTGGCGTGAAACCGGTCGAACTGCACAAAATTCGCCGGCAAGACCCTGCGCTGGGTCGTGATGTCGAGGAACGCAAGCGCATCAGACTGTATCGGAACGCGGTCGAAGCTGCGGCGGCTGGCAAGTTGGGCGATTCATTTGAACGTCTCGACAAACTGGGCGCGATTGTCGCCTGCGGCATCGGGGAACAAGCCGATAAGCTCGCGGATGAATATCTCCGACTTGCGGAGCAAAATGCTTCGGCGGTCGTTGTCTCGCAAACGTGGGGCGAAGTGCATCGCGTGAACTGGCGCGTGCGTGATGCCTTAAAGGGAAAGGGTTTGCTCGGTGCGGCAGACTCGGCGGTTCGAGCACTGGAAAGAATTGACCTCACCAACGCGCAAAAACGTGATCAGCGCTTCTATCCGCCCGATGCCGTCATTGTGTTCAACCAGAAAGTCCGGGATGCCCAACCGGGAGCGAAGGGCAAGCTGGCGGGCATTTTGAAATCGAGCGTGCTTGTCGAGGTTGACGGAAAGTTTGTGACGGTCTCAAACCGATTGCTCGACCGCCTATCGATCTGCCAGGCGCGCGAGTTTTCTGTCGCTGATGGCGACCGCTTGCATCTCAAGGCCAATCGCAAGCTGGCGACTGGCGGGCGCGTGACCAACGGTGAACTCGTTACCGTGAAATCGGTCGGCGCGGATGGGACAATCAAGCTGGCCGATGGCCGGGTGCTGGACGCCAGCTACCGTGAGTTTTTGCCCGGCTACGCGGTCACGTCCTATGGCTCACAGGGTAAAACCGTGGATTACGTCCTTTTTTCTGATTCGACCATAAAGCCAGCGACGAATGCGCAACAATGGTATGTGACCATCTCGCGGGGTCGGCGTGGCATCCGCATTTTTACGCCGGACAAGCAGCAATTACGCGAGAATGTCACCCGCTCCGGTCATCGGCCACTGGCGATGGAATTTGCGGCCGGTTCTGTTCCGCGTGGACGCCTTGGGCTTTGGAATCGACTGCACGGGTATCTTCTTCGTTTCGGTCGTCGAGCTGCGGACAACATGTGTCGTCTGAAACTTGCTCGCCGTCATCACCATCAACACGCACACAAATATGAGCACAAAAACACCAGAATGTTGGGCCAGCGACCCGAACGCCGAGGCATTACGCATTGAAGTTTCGCCAGAGCGTTCACTTCTGTTACCGCACGATCAATTCATGTTCGCAGAATTGACCAGTGGCGGAGACGAGCAAAATCTCAAGCTGGTCTTC
>CAIKLQ010000690.1 GCA_903828255.1 uncultured Verrucomicrobiota bacterium | reverse complement strand
GTGCCGATGGGCACGGGAGAGTTGCGGAGAATCCATTCGCGCGTGGCGTGGATGTTCTTGCCGGTGGAGAGGTCCATGACGGTGTCCGCGCCCCACTTGGTGGCCCAGCGCATCTTCTCGACTTCCTCCTCGATGCTGGACGCGACGGCGCTGTTGCCGATGTTGGCGTTGATCTTCACGAGGAAGTTGCGCCCGATGATCATCGGCTCGGACTCGGGGTGATTGATGTTGTTAGGGATGATGGCGCGGCCGGCGGCAACTTCATCGCGCACGAACTCGGGGGTGATCTCTTTCGGAATGCGCTGGGGGAAACGGCTGAAGATGCTGGGCGTGTAAGGGCTCTTACCAAGTTGCGATGAACCGGCGTGCTGCTTGTCGAGCTGGTTGCGAACGATGTCCTTCGACATATCGGCGATCTTCGCGCAGCCCATGTTTTCGCGGATGGCGATGAACTCCATCTCCGGCGTGATGATGCCAGCGCGGGCGTAGGCGAGTTGCGTAACGACTTTGCCCGGATTGGCGCGGAGCGGCTTGCGGCGCTGGCCGAACAAGCTGGGGAATTCCACGAGCCGATTTTTCTCCGCCTTGCTCGCGAACTCGGCGTGCTTGCCGGATAGGTAGCCGTTATCCATCGGCTTCACCTCGCGGCATTGGTGTTCCTCCACGTCGCCGCGGGCGCGAATCCATTTGTCGCGCAGGGCGGGCAGTCCTTCCTCGGGCGTGCCGGTGAAGACAGGGTCGCCCCACGGCCCGGAGCAATCATAGACGCGCACCGGTTCGTTGACCGTGATCGCGCCGGTGTAGGATGTGGTGGGCGTTTGGGTGATTTCGCGAACGGACACGCGGACATCGGCATGCAGTTGTCCGGGCAGATACACCCGCCGGGAGTTCGGCAGTTGTTCGCTGCTGTGCGGTTCGAACGATTCTTTGGTTGCGATCATAATCTTCAGTCTTGAGTCTCCAGTCCGAAGTCTACAGTCGGCTTGGACGGCGACGATTTGATCCAGGGAAAGCGAAAAGAAGTTTCAATTTCCTACGCCAGCATTACCTGGATCAGGTTTAACGGGTCTTCGGCGTTCCGCACCGAACTCTCAGCCTTCGTCGTCCCGCACGGCGGAACGGCCGGTTGGCTCCCCGACGTTGGAGAGGCTAGGCCGCGGGCCGGGTGGCGTCAAGGGACAGAAAGGGCCAGAAAGGAGCAAAGCGAGGGCTTCGCACCAAAAACTTGCGCGCCGGGCGGAGGTCCGGCTACCGTTTGCGCATGAACCTCGAAGATCATGTGGGCGATGTCATCCGCAAATCACGATTGATGCGCGGTGTTTCCGCTACCACCGTAGCGAACGCCGCCGGGTGGACGGAAGCCGAACTTGCCGCCGTGGAGGATGTGGGGAGAATTGCCCGCCGCCCGAATTTCCCAGCGCTGGCCGAGATCGTCGGTCTCAGCATCCCCAAGCTCGAAGGCATGGCCAACGGCTGGCTACCAGCGGAGAAAGACCTGACCGCGTGGCGCGAACTGCGCTGGCTTTCGACTTCGGGCGAAGGCATGACGGTTCACGCGTATCTCGTTTGGGATGAAGTGACGCGCGAGGCGGCACTATTCGACACCGGCTGGGACGCCGCCCCGGCGTTCAAGGTGATTGAAGAAAACCAACTTCAACTCAAGCACCTTTTCATCACCCACACGCATCACGACCACATTGCCGCCCTCACCACGGTGCGCGAGAAGTTTCCGAAAATCCTGACGCACACCGATGCCCAGAGCGCACCGCCCCAGCACAAAAATCGCCGCAATGATTGCATCCATCTCGGCAGTCTGCGGATCACGAACCGCGACACGCCCGGTCACGCGGAGGACGGCGTGACTTACCTGGTCGGCAATTGGCCGGACGACGCGCCGCATGTAGCCATCGTGGGCGATGCGATTTTCGCGAGTTCAATGGGCGGGGCGCCGCAACACGGCAACCTGGCCAAGCAAAAAGTGCGCGACCAGATTCTGTCCCTGCCGCCAGACACTCTGATTTGCCCGGGGCATGGGCCGTTGACGACCGTGGGTGAGGAGAAGGAACACAATCCGTTTTTCTGACTGGTCGGCCGGCTTGGCCACCCGCCTCGACCACGCTGCCTTTCAAGCTGCGCCTGCCACTTGCCTGTTCGGAGCGCGAGGCGTCGGAGGGTTGACTACAGTGACGTCCCGCGCAATTGGGAGTAATGCTAAAAAAACGCTCGACCCGAGAATCTCAGAATCAAATTGCTATCCAGTTTTGGACTTTTTATGAACGAATTTAGCCGAACCCGGCTCACGCTCTTAATCCTCACGCTAATCCCCGCCGGACTTTTCCAAGCGCGAGCCGCCGCGATCTCCTGGACGAATACCGTCGGGGGCTTTTGGAGCGCCGTGACCAACTGGAGTCCGAACCCCGTCCCGGCATCCGGCGACCCCGGGCTGATCCCCAACGCCGACACCTACACCGTGACGGGCAACCTCAGCCCAACACTTGTCAGCCGGACCGTCGGTAGCCCCAGTGGCCCCAGGCCCGCGCCAATGCAGGGTTCACGCTCTCCCTAGCATGACCGGCGAAGACCAGACGTATGCTGACCTTCCCGGTCGGGTCACGCGGCAACCGCGTTGGTGGAAGCGGCTGCTGAAATTTTTCGGTTGGTCCGGCCTCGTGATTGGGGTGGCTTGCGTCGCGTTTATCGGCGCGCTGGTTTTCAATTACAACCGCATTGTTGAGGCAACATCGGGCAAATTGAAGACGCCGGTCAAGCCGCTGGAGTTGGGGCGGCGGGTGGATCCCTTCATTGGCACCGGCGGCATTCCGTGGGTTTGCGGGCACAACTTTCCCGGCGCGATGGTGCCCTTTGGAATGATCCGGCTTGGCCCGGAGACGGTGTCCATGCTGATCCGCAAACGGGCGCTGAACACTTCCGGCTACTACTACGGCGATGACCAGATGCTCGGGTTCAGTCACACGCGACTGGTCGGCACCGGCGCGACCGATGGGGGGCATTTCTTAGTGGTGCCGGCGGTTGAGCCGATTCGGCCCAAGACCTTCCGCAAGGGACAAACCACGAGCTTCTCGCACAGTCAGGAACTCGCTTCGCCCGGCTATTACGCGGTGAAGCTTCCAGAAATCGAGACTCTGGTGGAACTCACTGCCACGCCGCGCGTGGGCGTCCACCGATACACCTTCGCCAAAGACAAGGCGCCCCATCTCCTGCTCGATGTGATGAACGCGATGGGCGGTCACCGCAGCAGTGAGGGCCAGTTGCGGGTGCGACCCGAGGCCAAAGAGGTTGAGGGAGCGGTGCGGACGTTCGGGACTTTTGCCGGGAGATATGGCGGGATCAAAGTGTACTTCGTAGCGCGGTTCAGCCAGCCATTCGCTTCTTTTGGCACCTGGCAAAAGGATGTGGTTTTCCCCAATCAAGCCACCGCCGAGGGCAAGGGCGTGGCTGTGGATCTGGCATTTGCGACGGCGAGTCAGCCGCAGGTCATTACGCTCAAGCTGGCGATTTCCTACGTGAGCACCGAAAACGCCCGGGCCAATCTGGAGGCAGAAGCTGGCGCGAAGGACTTCGATGCCATCCTCGCCGAAGCCCAGCGGGCGTGGGAGGAGAAGCTGTCGTTGATCAAAATCCAAGGCGGCACGGAAAAGCAACGGACGATTTTCTACACGGCGCTTTGCCGCGGGTTCCAAATGCCCACTGTCTTCAACGACGCGAACGGCGACTATCTGGGCTTTGATCGTCAGGTTCACAAAACGACGGACTTCCAATACTTCACCGATCTATCCATCTGGGATACGTTTCGGACGGTGCATCCGCTTTACACCTTGATCGCGCCGAAGGACCAGCGCGACATGGTGGTGTCGCTGGTGAAGATGCTGGAGCAAGGCGGGTGGCTACCGCGCTGGCCGTCCGGACACGGCTACTCAAATTCCATGCTCGGTACGCCGGCGGACATCGTCATCGCCGACACGTATCTGAAAGGCATCCGCGACTTCGACGTGGAGAAGGCTTACCAGGCGATGCGCCGCACCGCGCTCGCGCCCACGCCACCGGGGGCGGCGTTTTCCGGGCGGCAAGGCGTGGAGCATTACTTGAAATTCGGGTACTGCCCGGCAGGGTTGGTAGAGCGATCTGTTTCGAGGACGCTGGAGTTCGCTTGGGCCGACGATGCGATCTCACGTTTGGCGGAGGCCCTCGGCCATCGCGAGGACGCGGCGCTCTTCCGCGAACATTCCCATTTCTATCGCAATCTCTGGAACCCGAACACCCAGTATTTTCAACCGCGCGATGCGCAGGGCAAGTTTGTCGAACCGTTCAAGCCACTGCTCCTGACTTACCTGGATCGCGGTGACAAGTTCACGAAAGACTACGTCGAAGGGAGCGCGCTGCAATGGCGCTGGGCCGCGCCGTTTGATGCGGAGGGAATGATTTCGCTGTTCCAGAGCCGCGATTACTTCATCAGCGAACTCAACGACTTCTTCGCGAAAGCCGATCCGGCAATGGGCACTTGGAGTCCTGGATCCTACTACTGGCACGGCAATGAACCCGATCTCCCCGCGGCCTATTTGTTCAACGAGGTCGGCCGGCCGGACCTCGCGCAGAAGTGGTCGCGTTGGATCTTGGACAATAAATACGGCGCCGGCTACGACGGCTTGGACGGCAACGACGACGCCGGGACACTCTCGGCTTGGTATGTCTTCAGCGCGCTGGGGTTTTATCCGATTGCCGGCTCAGACAAGTATCAACTCGGCGCGCCGTTGTTCGAGAAGGCCGAAGTCCGGTTGCAAGACAAACCGCTGGTGATTCTGGCAGAGCACTGGTCGCCAACTAATCGCTACGTGCAGAAGGTGTGGCTGAATGACCTCCCGCTGGATCGCTCGTGGATCAAACATTCCGAAATCGCGCCGGGCGGAGTGCTGCGCTTCGAGATGAGCGCGGAGCCGAAGAAGCCGTGAAAATTATGTGGCTGCAAGGGTTCCAGATTTGAGCTCCACCATTTACAATCGGGGCAAACGTATTTGCCGGCTCCTACTTCTTTGTGGGCTGCCCCTGGTTAGTCGCGCGCTGGAAACCGGCGACCGCGTCGGTCCGGTGAAGCTGCTTACGCTGGAAGGACGATCGCTGACCATGACCAATTACGCCGCACGGCGCGGGACGGTTGCCGTGTTCCTGTCCGCGCGCTCCGGGGTGGGGCAACCGGAAACGCAGGCGCTCAGTGAATTGAGTTCCCGCTACCGGCAACGCGGCATCCTGTTCGTGGGGATTTTTCCGAACGTGGAGGAAACCGCTGAGGAGGTGCGACGATTCGCTCAACACGCAGAACTGCTGTTCCCGATTTACCGCGACCCGGAGCGAGCCGCCGCCCGGCAATTCGGCGCAAAAGTCCTTCCGGAAGCCTTGCTCTTGGATGCCGAGGGAGCGGTGCTTTATCACGGCGCCATCGGGAGCACGAATGAGCCGGCGCTGGCGGCGGCACTGGCCGAGTTCGTGCATGGACAACCGATGAAGGTCAGCAATGTGCCGGCGCCGGGAACCCCGATTGGCCAGCCAGAATCCAAGCGGGATCCCGATGACCCGTTCGGCTCCGTGGCGTTTTCCTCGGAACTGATTTTCGAGAAAATTCCCGGCGTGCCGGCGCATCATTGTTCCACCATCGCCGAGGCCGCGAACGGCGACTTGGTGGCGGTCTGGTATGGCGGTAGTTACGAATCGGCGGATGACCAGGCGTTGTTTCTGGCGCGACGAAAGCGGGGCGAGCGGACCTGGAGCCCACCGGGGGTCTTGATTCGCAACTCCGCGCAGCCGCCCGGCAATGCCGTCGTGTTTCGCGCCGGCAGCAAGCGCCTCTTCATTGTGTGGTGTCGCATGGAAGCTTCGCGTCCGTTGCGCCGCGGCGGTGGTTGGGGCGAGACGCGCTTGTTTTATCGCACCTCGGACAATCACGGCCACACTTGGAGCCAGGACGAACCGTTTCTCGGTGGCGTGCTGGAGGGTTTGCGCAACGCGCCGATCGCATTGGCGAGTGGCGGACTGCTGCTGCCGCTGGGTCGCAGTTTCGCGCGCACCGGGAACGGCGGAAGGACTTGGGAACAGGTGGGCACGCCGAATACTGGCAGCCAGCCGACGGTGATCGAGCGATCTGACGGCTCGCTGTTGACGCTGTTGCGCAAAGGCCCGCGCATCCTGCAATCCGAGTCGTCCGACAGCGGGCGAAACTGGAGCCCGGCCATCGAGACTGAACTGAAAAATCCGGATGCTGGCATTGCAATGACTCGGCTGAGCAACGGCCATCTGGTGTTGATCTTCAACGACAGCGCATCCGCCCGCACGCCCCTGAGCATCGCCCGCTCGCGGGATGAAGGCCGGACCTGGTTGCCGCCGCTCGCTCTGGAATCAAACCCCGGGGAGTATTCCTATCCCTGCGTGATCCAGACCGCCAATGGTCGCATCCACATCACCTACACGTTTCGGCGTTACACGATCAAACACGTCGAGCTGGATGAAAACTGGCTGACGCATCTGAGCCGGCCGAACTGATCTGTCCCAAGGCAGGGTCGCCACCAGAAGTTTTCTCCGTTGAACCAGCGGCGAAAAAGCCACAAGCTGCGTCCGCTAGAATTACAAACACAACGGCTAAAATTTGAATTATGAAAACCCCAATACTACCACCGACAAATCATCAACCGCAAAAATACACCGGTCCTTCCGCCGCCGACGTGCTGGCGCTGCGCAAACAATTTCTCAATCCCGGCTTGTTCCTCTACTACAAGCAGCCCGTCATGTTCGTCGAGGGCAAGGGCCAATACATTTGGGACGATACGGGCAAGCGTTACCTCGACGGTCTCGGCGGCATCGTGACGATCAGCGTGGGCCATTGCCATCCGCACGTTCTCGCGGCGGCGCAACGACAAAACGAAACACTCCAACACTCGACGACCATTTACTTGCATCCCAACATCGCCGAGTACGCGCAGAAGCTCGCGTCAAAGCTGCCGGGGGATCTCAAGGTTTGTTACTTCGTCAATTCCGGCTCGGAGGCGAACGATCTGGCGTTGCTCATGGCGCGGCTTTACACGAAGAACTACGACATGATCGCGCTGCGCAATGCCTATCACGGCGGCAATGCGTCGGGCATGGCGGTCACGGCGCACAGCACCTGGAAATTCAACGTGCCGCACAGCTTCGGCGTGCATCATGCCATTGCGCCGTATCCGTATCGCGGGCCCTACGGTTATGACGATGCCGACGCTGGCAAGAAATACGCGGACGATGTGAAGTCGCTGATTGATTACGCTACGCCGGGCAAGGTCGCCGGCTTCATCGCGGAATCCATCCAAGGCGTCGGCGGCTTCGTGGTTTTTCCCGACGGCTACCTCAAGAATGTTTATGAACACGTTCGCGCGGCGGGCGGCGTGTGCATTGCCGACGAAGTGCAAACGGGTTTTGGCCGCACCGGCACGCACTATTGGGGCTTTGAAACTCAGGGCGTCATTCCTGACATTGTCACGATGGCGAAAGGCATCGGCAACGGTTGCCCGCTCGCGGCGGTCGTCACTACGCCGCAGATCGCCGCCACGCTGGCCGGTAAAATCCACTTCAACACGTTTGGCGGGAATCCCGTCGTGAGCGCGATCGGCAAGGCGGTGCTCGAAGTGATCGAGAACGAGAAGTTGCAGGAGAACTCGCTCCAGATCGGCGGCCAGATTCTCGCCGGGCTGCACCGGTTGAAGGAGAAATACCCAATCATCGGCGACGTGCGCGGCAAGGGCCTGATGCTCGGCATCGAGATGGTGCAGGACCGCACGACCAAGGAACCGGCGAAGGCCGAATGTGCCGCCGTGCTCGAATCCTGTCGTGAGATGGGCCTGCTGATCGGCAAGGGCGGCTTGTGGGGGCAGACGATTCGGTTCGCGCCGCCCATGTGCATCACGGCCGCGGATGCCGAGTTCATCATTGACGTCTTTGACGCGGCGTTTGCGAAGTTGTAGTTGCGAAAAGCTGCTTTAACGCAGAGACGCTGAGGAAGCGGAGAGGCGCGGACTTTTGATTCGGCTTCTTGTCTGTGCAACTCAGCGTTCTCCGCGTCTCCGCATTCCGCTGGGTTTTTTCGGCTCATTCGGAAACCTCCTCCACGAGCGCGGGGCTGCCGGGCCGGGCGAATTTCGTCACCCACAGGCGACAGGCGGGCAAAGGGATTCAGCGTCAGAACTACTCGGCGCTTAATCTTCCCCGGCAAGGGCCGGGATTAAGCGCGGCTTCCTGAGCGGCGAAACTCTTTGGCTTACTCCGCCAGCGCTGCGGCGGGGACGTAGAGCGAGAAAATCGTGCCTTCGCTCACACAGGTTTGAACGTGCAGGGCGGTGGCGGCTTCGCGAATCAGCCGGTGAACGATGCTCAGTCCCAGCCCGGTGCCTTGCCGCGAACTCTTGGTGCTGAATTACGGCTGGAAAATCTTCGGCAGAACCTCCGGCGGAATGCCCGGGCCGGTGTCGCGGACGGACAAGCGCACCAGCGGCACGGTGTTGGTGAAGTGTGCGAGGTTCAACCAGCTTTGGTCCGGGCCGTCTTTGAATAAAGTTGCGTCCAGTGGCTGGCGCAGAATTTCCCCGGCGATGTCCACCTAGCGCCGCGGGGCGAACTTTGGAAGGCGTTGACGCCCAAGCGGAGCGAGTCGCGCAGGGTGTCGGGGGTCTCGAAGGCGGTGATCATCACGACCTCGATGGCGGGGTGAATGAACTTGAGCCGTTCCGGACTTCAATCCCGGACCTGCCCGACCGGCGACTGGCCAACACTTGCCGGTTGACGGCGGACGGCGCGTAACTATTCTTCCGTCGAACGAACGAACGAAACAATCAGCAACCATTCTCGACAACTTATGAAAAAAATCCTCATTCTCGCTTGCGCTCTCAGTCTCTGGACCGGCAACCACGCTTTCGCCGCGGAGGAATCCGGGCCGGGTTTGATCGGTGAATACTTCGATCTGGGAGCGGCGGTGGAAACTTTTCCAACCATCTCGACCAATCAAAAGCCCACGCTCAAGCGCGTGGACAAGAACCTCAACTTCCGCAGCACCGAGATCACGTTTCCAGGCACGAAGCTGCAATCGCATTTTGCCATCCGGTGGACCGGCAAAATCAAAATCCCCAAGGACGGCAAATACACTTTTTTCCTGGAATCCGACGATGGCTCACGGCTGATCATTGATGGCAAGCAGGTGGTGGACAACGGCGGTTTGCATGAAATGCAGGTGGATTCCGGCAACGTGGAACTGAAAGCCGGCGAGCACGAACTCAAAGTGGATTATTACGAGAATGAAAACGATGGCGGCGCGGGCTGCGTCCTCTCGTGGAAAGCCGACGGGTTGCCGAAGGAAGTGGTTCCCGAAAAAGCCTTGTGCCATTGAGCTGAAGCAGGGGGGAGAACGGGGAAGCCCTCTCAAACGCAGAGACGCCAAGCACGCGGGGAGTTGCGCGGCGCTGAAACCGGTGCGGAGCCGCACAGGTTTGAGGCTTGATGTTGCTAGAAACGCTGCCTACCCCTCCTCGCGGCAACTGGCGAAGTTGTTTGCAGGCTGCGAGCCAGAATGTTCCAGCGGCGCGACGGATGATGCAGAGCCACGAATGAAACACGGAGCAAACACGGATTTTTCATTGGGCGGCAGTGGTCGCTTCAGGAGGGAAGAAGGCCGGGCGGCAAAGCTGCCTTGAACCCGTCGGTTTCCGTGTTCAATCCGTGGCTTAACTGCCGTTTCCAGGATGCAGCCCGATCCGCCCAAACGCTCACTTGGCGGGCGGGGTGGGCTTCTTGATCACGAACGTTTTCACGCGCCGCTCGGCTTCAGTCAATTGTTCGCGAGTCATCCGGCGTTTCAGTTCCGCGAGCGGTGGGGCGGCATCCGGAAGTCCCCGCGCCGCCGCCAGGCTAAGCCACAGGTAAGCTTCCACCGGATCGGGCGTCACGCCGGCCCCTTCGTAATAGCGCATTCCCAAAGCGTACTGCGCCAGTTCCTCGCCTTGGTCTGCGGCTTGCCGATACCATTTCATCGCTTCCTTGCTATCGCGCGGCACGCCGTTGCCAACCACATACAAAACGGCCAACGAATACTGGCCTTTGACATCCCCCTGTTCCGCCGCCTTGCGGTACCACTTGGCGGCTTCGGGGTAATCCTTCGGCACGCCTTGGCCGGCTTCATACAACTCACCCAGCGCGGCTTGCGCGGCGGCATAACCCTGATCGGCGGCCTGGCGATACCACTTGGCCGCCTCCTTGTACCCCCCCTTCACGAGGTCGCCTTTGGCGTAAATCTTCCCTAGGACATTTTGCGCTTGGGCGTCGCCGCGTTCGGCTTTGGCGCGCGTGCCCTCCAGATCCACGGTTTCAACGACGGCTGGTTTCGCGTCGGGAGAAGGGAGTGGTTCTTTGGTGAGCACAACATACAGGACAGCCGCGACCACGGCGGCGACGAGGCCAATGAGGGTCACCGGCAGCTTGCTAAAGCCGGCCTCGGCTGCGGAAGCCGAAGTCCGCTTCCCGCACGGACTTGCCGGACGGCAACTGGGCCAACCGCAATCACGACCGCAGAGGGCCGGCTGGCAGTGTTTACAATTTCTTGAAGACATAATCGTTTTCTCGCGGGGGATTCTGGCGGGCCCGCCGGCTTCGTCCAGACAAATGAGACTCGCCGCCGGACGCCAGATCACACCAGCGCTGGTACCCAGGCCCCTGGAAAGTTGAAATTCTGCAAGAAACTTTTTGACTTCCGGGCCGTTAAGGCTTTCCCTTGAGTCAGTCTAAGTCCAACTGTGAAACGTGTTTTGAAGTTTTGTTACTCGTCTGTCACCGCCACGTTGCGTGATTGTTGTTGGGAAAATTCCGATCGCGCGGTATCGTCACCATCAGTTCAATAAAATGAATCAATTCAAAGCCAATCCATCGAACTCGCTCGCGAGGTTTTCACGCTCCACTGCTGCTGTGTCGCGCTTGGCGAGCAATGGCTTCACCCTGATCGAATTGCTCGTCGTCATCGCGATCATCGCAATTCTGGCCGCCATGCTCCTACCGGCGTTGAGCAAAGCCAAAGACAAGGCGAAGGCCGCGCTCTGTCTCAGCAACCTGCACCAAATTGGCGTTTCGTCCACCCTCTACGCTGATGACAACCAAAACACCTATTTCCATCTCGGCCTTGGCGCATTGCCGAACGATGGGCAATGGACTTCAGGCCCAAAGTCAGATGTGTTCCTCAAGCCAACCGACGAACTCGCGTATTGGGCCCTTGGCTACCTTGACTATTTCAAGAAAAACCGGAATGTATTCGGCTGTCCGGCTTCCATCCACCCGGACGAATGGCATGACGGCGGGCGGTATTACCCATCCGAGTTCTGGCGCAATTCGACTTACGGGATGCACCGGGCGCTGCTGAACAATACAGGCCTCGATCCGACCGAACCCAAAACAGTGAAAAAGGTTTCAACCTACCAATCGCCATCCAAGATGATTTTTTGTCAGGATGCTGCTGAACAGATGATGGATGGGGCGGACGACTGCATTGGACTTTTTCCCGGCAGCGGCTCGATCCTCACACAATGGATTGGTGCTGGACCGGCCACTGGCGGTGCTTACAGCGGTCTCTCCACGCAATATTACCAAGGCTACCATTTCGACAACGAATGGTATCGCCATAGCAAAGGGTGCCAGACGGTATGGGTGGACGGGCATGTTACTCGAATTCGGTTCACCAGTTTGAAGGTGGGCATTGATTATCGGCATTACACCGGGGTCACGCCCCTCAACGTCGTCAAGGATTGAGCGGCCACGACTCGAAGCTCATCATCCCAGAAAGATTAGCGCATGAAGATCTTCCTCCTTTCCCTCATTTTCGGAATCGGTTTTGTCCTGGGTTGCAGCAAGGAAACTGCCCCGCCACCACCCCTGACGGCCGCAGATTTACCAACCGCTTTCAACAAAGCGTTTGCCACCGCCAAGCCCGACGCCAAGCAACTCGCCAATCAAGTTGTGTCCGAGGTCCAGGCGCAGAATTACTCGCAGGCTTTCAACGATCTCCAAACCCTCATCAACCGACCCGACTTGACGAAGGACCAGATGAGCGTGGCGACGCGGGGGGTGGCGACGATGCAGACTGCGTTGCAAACCGCTGCCCAAAGCCAAGGCGACACCAAAGCCGACGAAACCCTCAGAACCTACCGATCAACCAAATAAACGAGATTGCATCGCGGATTTCCGAAACCATTTCCACCCAAATAACGCTCGACTACAAACTTAGAGCTCCCTTCAAACATCTAAACCACAGTACCACACTAAACCCACAACCCTCATAAAACATGAAAAAGAACACCATAATGAAACTGGCGCTGGCCGGGGCCTTGTGCTCCGCGGCTTCTTTCAGCCAAGCCCAAATCACCAACGGCCTCGTCGTACACCTCACGTTTGATGGTACGAACGCTTCGGGAGCTTACACCAACAGCTTCCCCAGCGGCATTGACGGCACGCCGGTGGGCACGCCGACCCAAGGTCCCGGCAAGTTGGGGAAATGCGTGTCCCTGACGGTGGATGGCACGAACGGCATTTTTAATTACCTCACACTCGGTTATCCTCCTGAATTGCAGTTCGGAGCGGTTGCCGACAACACCGATTCAGATTTCTCCATTGCCTTCTGGTGCAATTATACCAACCAGACAAGCGATCCGGCTTTCATCGCCAGCCAGAATTGGAACAGCAGTGGAAACGTCGGCTGGGGCATCTACATGCAGAGTGCTGGTGTGACCCGCATCGTGACGAGTGATGGCACGACGAAAGCCGATACGAAGCCGCCAGGGTTGCTTCGCGACGGCAAGTGGCATCATGTCGTCGTGACCTATGGTCGGCGCGGGAACATGTCTATGTACGAGGACGGCGTCTTGGTTGGGGCGGTTCCGCTCACAACCGTCACTGGTTCGATTGACTCCCTAGGAGTCGGCAACAGTGTGAATATCGGCCAGGACGGAACCGGGCTTTACCAGAACAACATATTCAACATGAGCAACCTGCTGATGGATGATATGGGGATCTGGCGCCGGGAACTGACACCGGGTGAAGTCAACCAGATCTACATTTACGGAAGTGGCAGCACGAACATCCTCGGGGTGCCAACGATCGCGAATCCGTATGTAAAATCTACATCGCCGTCCTTCGCCGGGGCGAACGTCAGTCCGGGGGCGCCGATCAGTGCCGTCATTACTGATGGCACCAACTCTTTGAACAACGCCTCGGTGCATCTTTACGTCAATTCGGTCGAGGTTCCGGTTTCCATCACGAAAGTCGGCGCGAACTCGACCGTCACCCACACGCCGGCGACCATTTGGCCCGCTGGCCTCAACTCGACCACCATCACCTTTGCCAACAACGGCTCGCCGGTTGTCTCAAAGACGAATACCTGGGGTTACACGGTTGGAACGGTGGCAACGTTGTCGGCCAACATGAAGGTTACGGCTGACATAACGAAGCCGGGTTTTAAATGGAATATCTTTGCCAATTCGGCGAATACAACCGCCAAGAATTCCCGCACGGAAGCCGCACTGGCTGGATTGCTCACCGACGTGGATGGGGTGACTCCCTTGGCCAATAATGCGGACCCGGCAGTGCAAGGCGTCGCCATCGCTGCGGGCAGCCCCCCCAGCCCAGCGAATGCTCCGATCACGTTCGATATTGCTGGTCCGGTTAATCTCTTCACCGCGGCGGATGGTACCACTACGAACGGCAACTTTGGTCCGGACGGGCAAATGCCTGGCCTCCCAGCCACGGACGCGTCGGCTTCAGGTGCTGCTGCCGAACTCATCACCTATGTCAATCTGCCTGCGGGGCTCGTTACGATGGGGGTCAACAGTGACGACGGATTCAAGACGACCGCCGGTTTGGTGCCACAGGATGTGGTCGGCTCGATCCCCGCTGGCGAATTCAATGGCGCCCGGGGCAGTGCGGACACCATTTTCTACATCTGGGTCCAAGAAGCAGGCGTTTACGGTTTCCGGACAACTTGGGAAAACTCCGGTGGCTCTGGCAGCCTCGAATGGTTCACCATGAGCGGCACGAACAAAACATTGATTAATGATACGGCTAAAGGTGGGTTCGCTTCATACCGCGCAATCACCGCTCCCATTCCGCCGTTCGTCAAGTATGTCACCCCGGAACCGGTTCAGCGCTTGTTGAATCAGAACAGCCACTCCGTTCGGATCGTGATCTCCGACGGTGGCACGGCCGTGAATGACGCTTCAATCGTCCTCAAGCTGGACGGCAGCGTCGTCACGCCGAGCAAGGTCCGTGCGGGGAGCCAGGTCACCGTTACCTACACCCCGAGTTCGCTGCAATTCCCCGGCGATCAACATCTCGCCGAGTTGACCTTTAGCAACGTGGGTGCGACCTACACCGCCTCCCAACGGTGGAGTTTCTTCAACCTCCTGAACATCGTGCTTCCGGCTCCGGTGCTGACGGAGAACTTCGATTCCTACGCGGAGGGTAGCGTGCCCACCGGCTGGACGGAATGGAATTTCACTGACTGCTCGGGCGGGTACTGCGGCACTCCCGGGTTGGATCTGGACAACCTTAATTCTGATACCTACAAAGCTTGGGTAGTTGTGGACCGCACGCGCTTGGGCGGGCTTAAGAGCCGCATTTTCAACGTAGCCCCCGGCCAGACAAAGAATGGGGTCGAGGTCACGGTGGACGATTTGAGCACCGGCAACTTGATCTACGCGGAGTCCGACGCGCGTGACGACGACCAGGTCCAGTTCCTGAAATCCAAAGCGTTCGACCTCTCAGCCGTAGCAAATCCCGCCATCTCCTACGGGAGTCTCTATGAACAGAACCAGGACAGCATGGGCGCAGTTGAGTATTCAGTGGATGGAGGGACCACCTGGCAGCCGGTCGTGTATTACATAGACGAAGTTGATGGCGGTGGCGATATTCGTCTCAACGCGGACGGCACTGTGGACGCAGTCTCGACCTTCACTGGTCCCAATGGTGATACCGCGACGTGGATTGACGGCGGCGTATCCAAAGGTGGCATCTATGGCGACGGCATTGCCGCGCCGATCACGCAAGCGCTGGGTCGATTTGTCGCTCCGCGCGAAAATGACGACCGTTACATTGACAAGCGGCTTGAGATCTACCGCCTGCCCAGCGCCAGCCACAAGGCCGATGTCCGCCTCCGCTTCGCCCAGCTTGGCACCGGCAGCTGGTACTTCGGCGTGGACAACCTCGCGTTCTATGATGTGACTGCAGCCCCAGCGCCCGCTCTTACCCTTGCCAAAGGCGCAAGCGGCAGCACCCTCTACTGGAGCGGTACCGGCACGCTGTACGTTGCGACCAACATCAATGGTCCTTGGAGCGTGGCCGCAAGCCAGGCGAATCCCCAAGCCGTTTCACTCACCGGCAGCGCCAAATTCTATCACATTGGCCCTCCCTGATTTGAATTCATAGTCGTTTACTCACGAGCCGGGCCGCAAGGCCCGGCTCTTTTTTTCGAACTGGATTTTCGCCAGTATCCGGCCATCCTCGCTGCGCGTGGATTCACCTTTTGTTCCTCCCACTCCCGCCGATCTGGACCACCTCCGCTCGGAAGGCGGTGTGAATCTCCCCCCCCCGGCGCCGCGCCTAGACCGCCTGACACATCGCGCCCGAGACGCAGGCGTTGCTCGATGCCGACGCGCGCCACTTCCGGCATCAGTCCCTTTCCACGCCGTGCCGCAAGGCGCTGGCGAAGGCGGAGGGCGCGTGGATTGAAGATGTTGAAGGCCGACGGGTTGCTGGAC
>CAIKLQ010000689.1 GCA_903828255.1 uncultured Verrucomicrobiota bacterium | reverse complement strand
GGGCGAGCGCGGTTTCCTCAACGCGCTTAAACAGCGCATTCTCCAACGAAGGCACGCGGTTGTCGTCGTAGCCGAAGGGGCCGGACAGGATTTGTTGGCGGCGAGCGGTGAGGATCGCGACGCTTCGGGCAATGTGAAACTCCAGGACATCGGGCCCTTTCTGCGGGATCGCATCGAAGCTCATTTCAAGACTGAGAAGATTCCGATGGTGATGCGTTATTTCGATCCGAGCTACATCGTTCGCAGCAGCCCGGCAAACGCCGAGGACTCGATCCTCTGCGACCTCTTCGCCCGCCACGCGGCTCATGCCGCCATGGCTGGTAAGACCGGCCTTGTGATCGGCTACTTGCACAACCAGTTCATTCATGTGCCTATTGAACTCCTCGCGAGCCAGAAAAAGCGCGTGGCCCCGGACGGCTTCGCTTGGAGTGCCGTTCTGGCCGCGACCCGGCAACCGGAACGATTCGAGTAACGCCACTTTCACCACGCCACGCGCATGTTCCTACCCCCGCCGGGTTCGCCCCGAAACCCTACTACCGGGAGCCGCTTCACAACGCTTCAGCCGCCGACGCCATCGAGTGGCCAGGCCGTGCGTGCCGCCGCCAGCGCCGGCGGCAAACCACCCTTCATCATCGCGAAGATCGAGCGTTCGGACGCGCTCACGAATCGCCTTAAATATTTGCGCGCCGGGGAAAGCCCGACGACGCCCAATGTCCCAAGTTAGTAACCAGTCAAAACACAAGAAACACAAACAAAAGAAACAACATGATCGTAACCACAGCACAACTCTTCAAGGTTGCCTACGGCAAGTACGCCGTCGGCGCCTACAACATCAACAACGCCGAGCAGACCATGGGTCTGTTCAAAGGCTGCCTCGACAGCCTGGCGCCGTTCATCATCCAAATCTCGAAAGGGGCGCGGAAGTACACCGACAAGCGCATGCTCGAAGCCATCATCCGCTCCGCTGAGCAAATTTTTCCGGAATCGGTCTTCGCCGTGCATCTGGATCACGGCGACGAACAAACCTGTTACGAGTGCATTGATTCCGGCTTCTTCAGCTCGGTGATGATTGACGCCTCGCATGATCCGTTCGCCGAAAACGTCGCGATCACCAAACGCGTCGTGGACCGCGCGCATGCCAAGGGGATTAGCGTCGAAGCCGAACTCGGCATGTTGGGCGGCGTGGAGGAAGACATTAAAGTCGAGGAAGGCAATGCCTGCCTGACCGATCCCGCCGAAGCGGAGCAGTTCGTCAAGCAAACCGGTTGCGACTCGCTGGCCTGCGCCATTGGCACCAGTCACGGGGCCTTCAAGTTCAAGGGACGGCAATCGCTCCATTTTGACGTGTTGGAGAAGATCAAAGCCCGGCTCCCCGAATTTCCGTTGGTCATGCACGGCAGTTCGAGCGTGCCCAAGGAAGAGGTGGACCGCATCAATGCCGCGGGCGGCACGATCGCCGGCTCCATGGGCGTTGACCCCAATGAATATCTCCCGGCCGCCAAGCTCGGCGTGACCAAGGTGAACATTGACACCGACGGACGCCTCGTCTGGACGCGCGTGCATCGCGAGTTCTTCCGAGACAAGCCGGCGGAATTCGACTTCCGCCCGCCCGGCAAAATCTTCATCGAGGAATACGCCAAGTTCATCGCCAGCCGCAACCAGTTGCTCGGCTCGGCGGGACAACTCTCGGCTGTCCGGGAGGCGCTGAAGAAATAGGGCCATCGAACGCAACGCCACCACGCAATCCCGCCATCAAAAGCGAACCATCGAAGCCAGAGTGCGGCAGTTGGAAGAGCTTCCAACTTGTCCCCAACTTCCGCCAGGTTGCATCCCCAGGGTGCTGGATTGCGCTGGTGGTTTCGCGGCTTTTGTCTGTGGGTTACGCGACCTCCGAACCTGACGCGCACGCGCCGCGGCCGAGTGAAGGTCTCCGGGAATACCAGCGATTGGTGGCGGACTAGCGCCAAGACGTGAAGCTAACGCGGCAGTCGGTCGAGGCACTGACTGCCGCAACTCCGAAGAATCCCGCCGCTGCGGGCGGGCGGTTCGACAAAGCCTTACAAAGGCTGGAAGCTGTTTCCATCAAAGCCCGCGCCCGTGCGGACGCGATGGAAAAACTTGGCTAGGCTTACTTTGAGGACCATCGCCGAATACGCGAAGGAAATCTGGCAGGCCAATCCTTGCCCCGTGGATTAGCAATGCGTTTCTGATCAGCGGACTCAGCCATCCGAAGAGGGTTGAACCTTGGGAGCGGGAGGCGGGTAGCCCGTCTCCGTTGGGCGCGACGTGGGTTGAGTCGGAGCAGGCGCGGAACTTCGCGCCCTTCTCGCGGCAAGTGTTAAATGCGTTCAACCGCAGACCCCATGGGCGCGGGCAACTTGGGGGCGGTATTCGCAGAATGATTGAACTTGCCAAGTGCGATCCATCATAAGACCCTTAACTCCGTTGAACGAAGCCAGTCCTAAAAGCTTTATGTTCCGTTCGAGGCGGAAAACCATCTACGCCCAAGCATGGGCCCCGGCCCAGCTCGGGGAGGGAGCGCGCCGCACGGCCAGTGGAGATAAGCGATTGATCACTGATATGAAAAACATGCGAAATCACCTGACAACCCGACGAAACGCGAGGGTTTTGACAAGCTTGGCGTTGCTGCCAGCGGCGCTGATGCTAACCACGTCCGGCTGCAAAAAGGCGGCCCCGGCCCCGCCGCCGCCGCCGATCGTGCAGGTGCTGGAAATCGTGACCACCAACGTGCCGATGGCCGCGGAGTTCATCGGGCAACTGGACTCGCCGCAGAACGTTGAGGTGCGGGCGCGCGTCGAGGCTTTCGTAGAGGAGGTGCTGTTCACCGAGGGCACCGAGGTGAAGGCGGGCGACCCACTATTCCGGCTCGACAAAAAGCCCTTCCAACAACGACTGGCCGCCGCCGAGGGGATGCTCGCCGAGGCCCGGGCCTCTTTGGGAAAGAACCAGGCAGACGTCGCCCGGCTCACCCCACTGGCCAAGGCCAAGGCCATCCCACTACAGGACCTAGACAACGCCGTGGCCTCCGTGGCGGTGGGCGAGGCGAATGTCCTTTCCGCCAAAGCCCATGTCGAATCGGCCGCGATTGATCTCGGTTATTGCGACGTGACGTCCCCACTCGACGGAATGATTGGGGCCAAGCAGGTTTCCGTAGGCAGCTTCGTCGGCAAAGGCGAGCCCACCCTGCTCGCCACGATCTCGCAACTCAACCCGATCTGGTTCTATTGCAACGTCGGCGAAGCGCGATACCTCAAGGCCGAAGCGGGCGCCCGCCGCACCGGCAAGAAAATCGAGGACGTGGAGATGGCTCTTATCCTGGGCGACGGCTCGGTGCATTCCGCCCGAGGCAAGTTTGTTTTCATTGATCGGGCGGTGGACAGCAAGACCGGCACCCTGCGCCTCCGGGCCGAGTTTCTGAACCCGGCGAAGAATCTTCGTCCCGGCATGTTTGCGCGAGTCAAAGTGGACATTGGCGTCCGCACCAACAGCATCCTGTTGCCGGAGCGGGCGGTGGCGGAACTCCAGGGCAAGAATTTCGCCTGGGTCATCAGTTCTGATAACAAAGCCACCCAACGCGCCGTCCAAGTGGGTGAAACAATCGGGGAAAACGTGTTGATTCTGGAAGGCTTGGAGCCAGGCGAACACATCGTGACCGAGGGCGTGCAAAAAGTGCGCGAAGGCGTGCTGGTGCAACCGATGACCGCCGCGCAAATGGCCCAGGCCGCGGCGGCGCAGGCGGCCCAGCAGGCTGAAGCCAAGCCCGCCACCGCGGGTGCGACCAAGCACGGCAAGGAGTAACCGTTATGGCTGACTTCTTTATTCGCCGGCCCATCGTCGCGATGGTCATTGCCATCCTGACGGTCATCGTGGGGTTGATCACCCTCGTGGGACTGCCGATCTCCGAGTATCCGCCGGTCAGCCCGACGATGATCCAGGTAACGACCACCTATCGCGGTGCCGCGGCCGAGGCGGTCATGGAATCCGTCGCCACACCTATCGAGTCCAAGGTCAACGGCGTGGACAAGCTGCTCTACATGCAGTCCTTCAACGCCAACGACGGCAAGCTGACATTGAATGTCTATTTCGACGTGGGCACGGACGTGGACATCATGCAGGTCAACGCACAAAACCGCGTCGGCCAGGCCGAGGCGCAGTTGCCCGACGCGGTAAAGCAGGAAGGCGTCGTCGTCAACCGCTCCAGCCCGGACATCTTGATGGTGATCGCGCTCAATTCGCCCAGCAACACCTACGACGCCGTGTTCCTCGGCAATTACTGCGACATCAATCTGGTGGACGCCATCAAGCGCGTGAAGGGCGTCGGCGACGTGAAGAATTTCACCGCGCAGGATTACTCGATGCGCATCTGGCTGCGGCCGGACAAGCTGGCTTCACTCGGCGTGACGCCCGGCGATGTTTCCAACGCCATCAAGGAGCAGAACGCCCAGTCTCCCGCCGGCCGCATCGGCGCTGAGCCCGCACCGCCGGGACAGGAGAGCCAGTTCAACGTCCGCGCGCTGGGCCTCTTGAAAGACCCGAAGGAGTTCGAAGACATCATCATCCGCGCCAACCCGGACGGCTCGCAGGTGAAAGTCCGAGACGTGGCCCGCGTTGAGTTGGGGGCCCAAACCTACGACGTGCGGGCGCGATTGACCAAGCCTCCGGCGAAGCCATCCCCGTCCGGCGCGATTGGCATTTTCCTCGCGCCCGGCGCGAACGCCCTCGATACCGCCGAGAACGTGAAGAGAATTCTGAAGGAGGCCCAAGCCAAGTTCCCGCCGGACATAGCTTACGACATCGCGCTCGATACCACGCTACCGATCAAAGCTTCGATGGAGGAAATCGTCAGCACCCTGGAAGAGGCGGTCATTCTGGTGCTCATTGTGGTTTATATCTTCCTGCAAAGTTTCCGCGCCACGATCATCCCGATGTGTACCGTGCCGGTGTCGCTGCTAGGAGCATTCATCATGTTCCCGGTGCTCGGCTTCAGCGTGAACGTGCTGACGATGTTCGGACTGGTGCTGGCCATCGGCATTGTAGTGGATGACGCCATCGTAGTGGTCGAAGCCGTGCAACATCACTTGGAACATGGCATGACTCCGGTGGAGGCCACGCGCCAGGCGATGAAAGAAGTGTCGGGACCGGTCGTGGCCATCGGCCTCGTGTTGTGCGCGGTGTTCGTGCCGGTGGCCGGCATGAGTGGCGTGACCGGCCAGCTCTACAAACAATTCGCGCTCACCATCGCCGTGGCGGTGGTTTTCTCCGTCATCAACGCGCTGACCCTTAGCCCGGCCTTGTGCGCGCTGCTGCTCAAAAAACCGACGCCGGGACGCGGGCCAATGGCGAAGTTCTTCAAGCTGTTTAACCGCGGCTTTGACTGGGTCACCAACCGCTACGGTAACATCGTCGGCGGGCTGACCCGCAAAGCCACCCGCTCGATGCTGCTGCTGGTCGTGGTCGGCGTGGGCATCTGGATGTTAGGCAAGGTCGTGCCCGGAGGTTTCATCCCGGACGAGGACAAGGGCTATCTCTTCGTCGCCGTCGAGCTACCCGAAGGAGCATCGCTCCAGCGGTCGGATGAAGTGCTCAAGCAGGTGGAGAGCATCATCGGAAACACCAAAGGCGTCCGTTCGGCGGTGGGCCTCTCTGGTTACAACATTCTCAACTCGCTGAGTTTCCCCAACGCGGCGATGATGTTCGTGGGGCTTGAACCCTGGGAGCACCGCAAGGATCCCTCACTGCACGCCAGCGCCCTGGTTAGTGCGTGGAACAAAAAGTTTTACGGCATCCCTGGGGCGCGCGCGTTTGCCTTCGGCCCGCCGCCGCTGCCGGGGTACGGCAACGTGTCCGGTTTCACCATGCAGTTGCAGGACCGTTCCGGCGGCAGCATCGAGCAACTGGCGGGCTACGTGAAGCAACTCACCGCCGCCGTCGCCAAGCGCCCCGAGATCAGCCGCGTGAGCACGACCTTCAATCCGGCGACGCCGCAGGTGAAGGTGGAGTTGGACCGCGAGAAAGCCCGCACTCTCGGAGTGCCGGTGGACAGCGTGTTCCAAACGCTGCAAGCCTACCTCAGTGGAATGTATGTGAACGACTTCGTGCGCTTCGGTCGCGTCTATAAAGTTTTCCTCCAGGCCGAGCCGCAGTTCACCAGCAAGCCCCACGACATCGGCCAGTTCTATGTCCGCAACAACACCGGCCAGATGGTGCCGTTGAGTACACTGGTGACGATTACCAAGATGTCCGGCCCGAACATGGTCACGCGCTTCAATCTCTACAACGCGGCGGAAATGATGGGCGCGCCCGCGCCCGGCTACAGTTCCGGGCAGGCGATCAAGGCCATCGAGGAAGTCATGAAAACCATGCCGAGCGAAACCGGTTACGAGTGGTCCGGCCTGACGCTCCAGGAAAAGAAATCCGAGGGCCAGGCGCCGATCATCTTCGGCATGGCCGTGCTCTTCGTCTTCCTGTTGCTGGCGGCGCAGTATGAGAGCTGGGGCTTGCCCTTCGCGGTCTTGCTCGCCACGCCAACGGTGATTCTAGGCACCATGCTCGGGATGTTCGTGCGGCACTTTGACTTGAATGTGTATGCTCAGATTGGATTGGTCATGCTCATCGGGTTGGCGGCCAAGAACGCGATTCTCATCATCGAGTTCGCCAAGATGAAACGCGAGGAGGGCGTGCCCATTCTCGACGCCGCCGTGCAAGGCGCGAAGCTCCGGCTGCGGCCAATTTTGATGACCTCGTTCGCCTTCATCCTCGGCTGCGTGCCGCTGATGCTGGCGACGGGTTCGGGCGCAGCTTCTCGCAGCACGATGGGCACGGGCGTGGTCTATGGCATGGGCATCTCTACCGTGGTGGGGCTGTTCCTCATCCCGGTCTGCTACGTGTTTGTGCAACGCCTGGTGGAACGGGGCGGGAAGAAGGTGACTATACCCGCCGCGCCATCGGCCGGAGCACCGGAAGAAAGGAAACACTGATGAAAACTAGAATTAACGAATTGGCCGTCGCCACAGGAATTTCCTGTCTGGCGGTGGTATTGCTCGGTGGCTGCGCGGGCCTGAGCGGCGGCAAGCCGACGGTAACAGCCAAGTCGCCCACCGGAGCGAATCCCGCCGACACCAAAGGCGTCAAGCCCCCCACTGTCATCTACGTTAGCGACTTCTATCTAGCGCCGGAGATGATCAAAGCCGCGCCGAAAACATTGGGTCAAAGTGATGGCCCAGCGGCACGATGGCGGAAGGACATGCAGAGCGTGCTCAGTGGCGATCCCGCAGCCAAGGCGCAGAAGATTGTGAAGACACTCGGCGAGTCCATTGCGCGCCAGTTGAACAAAGCCGGCTATAAAGCCGAGTATCGGCCTAGCGCCACGGGGCTGCGGCCGGAGTTCTTTCCCGCCAACGCCACGTTGCCCCAGGAAGGCTGGCTGCTGGGCGGTTGGTTCACGCAGGTGCAGGAACCCAACCGCGCCAAGGAGGCGACGGTCGGGTTCGGCGCCGGGGCGGGCCAGGTCGCAATTGAAGTCGTCGTCTCGGACCTGGCCGGGGATCCGCGGCAGCCGTTTCTTTGCATCGGCTCTGCGAACGCCAAACATCAAATGCCCGGAGGACTGGTGACCATGAACCCCTACGCCATGGCTGCAAAATTCGTCCTCTCCCGCGGCGAAACCGAACGGGATGTCAAAGCGATGGGTTCGGCTATTGCTAACTCTCTGGTCCAATACCTTCAGCACGGCGACCCCGCTCAAGCCAAACCTTGAACTATGCACTCACGCATTACCTCCAGCTTGCTTCTGACCTTGGTGGTACTAAGTGGCTGTGCCGTCGGACCAAACTACCAACGCCCCGCGCTCGACACGCCCACGGCCTACCGAACCGCCGCCTCGGATACCAATACCCCCACCGGGGCCAAGTCCCTCGCGGACCTCAGTTGGTGGGACGCTTACGATGATGCGCAACTCAAGGCCTACATCGCCGAAGCGCTGACCAACAGTTGGGATATTCAAATCGCCGCCGCCCGGGTTTTGCAAGCGGAGGCGTCCGCCCGGGTGACGCGCGCACAGTTCTTCCCGACCGTTAGCGCGGGCGCCGACTGGACCACCGCCCGCGCCTCCGAAAACGGCCCGTCGGGCGTTCCGACAGGAGTCAATCCGCAGCGCGACTATGGGAGTGTTTACGGCACGATGGCGGGCTACGAAGTGGACCTCTGGGGCCACATCCGGCGGATGAATGAGGCGGCCCGCGCCCAACTGCTCGCCACTGAAGCCGCGCAGCAGACGGTTCGACAGACGCTGGTAGCGCAGGTCGCCACGGGGTATCTCAGCCTCTTGGAACTGGACTACGAACTGGAGATCGCCCAGCGCACCTACGACGTTCGGACGAACTCGCTGATCCTCACTACGGCTCGCCAAGAGGGGGGCGTCGCTTCGATGCAAGACGTGTATCAGGCGCAGATTCTCGTCTATACCGCCGAAGCCTCCATCACCGACACGCATGGCCGTATTGAGCAGCAGGAAAACGAACTAAGCATCCTGCTGGGGCGCAATCCCGGCACGCCCCAACGCGGCGAGAGCTTCTTGCGGCAAAAGCGCGAGGTCACGGTGCCGCCCGGTTTGCCGGCCGAACTGATTGATCGCCGGCCGGACATCCGAGCGACGGAACAACAACTGGTCGCGGCCAACGCCGACATCGGCCAGGCTAAGGC
>CAIKLQ010000688.1 GCA_903828255.1 uncultured Verrucomicrobiota bacterium | reverse complement strand
CCGCTCCGCGCCCGTCAGGAAACAACACTCCTTTCAGCTCACACAACCAAACCTAGGGCGCGCGAGTCCGTGACGGCGAGATTGAGATCGGCGTTGGGCGGCTATCCGCGGAGTTTCTGCATGGCGCGCACATAATCGGTGTGGTCGTGGCCTTTGAGCTTGCGGGCCTCGGGGTCACCGTTGGCGGGCTTGATGGCCGCCAGACCGGCTTCCGTTCTGGCCTCGCTGAGGTCGGAGAATCTGCGGCGTATGCGTCGGTGGCCTTCATAGTAAGGGACCGTGAACATGTCGCTTTGGTATTTCACCAACGGCAGAGTCTTGCCACCAGCGCGCGGCGACCCGAGGAGTAGCTTTCCAGCCGCAGCACGAAACGGAATGATCTTGGTCTGCCGGTAGATTGGAATGGAGATGTTGCCTTCCTTGACGACTTCAAAAGGTTTCCGAGCCTATTGATTTCCAGATGCGAGAATGCGTGCTGCCCCGCAGGGACGTGTCACGTCTCTGACACGTCCCGGTAACAACAATCATAAAAGGCCTATGATTGGTGGTGGAGGCGGGGGGAGTTGAAAAGAGAAGGCGGCAAGCGGCAATTTTCGCGACGGTGCGGGAAGGTGCGGGGAAGGCCCGTCAATGTGGGTCATAATGCGGGTTGGGATTTTTCTCCGTTTTTCCTCACCCCGCACGAAACCGCGCCATGAACCCGATTCGCTGTCCCGTCCTGTCCCGTCGTAACGAGAGGGGCGGGGGGGAGCGCGCGGGGGCGAGGTTGGCAATCGTGATGGGTTTAGGCGCGAAATTTTTTGACCTAAAGGGCTTCATGGCCCGGCGCTGCCAACCGCTGCCGCGACCCATCACGATGCGCGGGGGTGGTTTTCATAGACTGATAGATGAAATGCTTTCCGCCGGGCGTGGCGGGGTCGTGAGTCGGGGAAATATTCCGGCAGCGTTTGTGCCATTGCTCCTAAATGTTCGCGGGCGAATCATACTTATTGCCACTCACCCCCGGCGCCCGCCGATCCCTCGTAACGCTGCGCCCCAGTCCCCGGCGGCAGGATGAGGGGGCAGTCTTCATCTGCTTGCCGCTCCCTCCACGTCATTTGCCCGCCGCCTTGGGTGGTGCTTTCGCGGACACCGACTGCTCATACCACTTGAACATTTCGGAGAAGAAGAACTTGCCGAACGCCGGGTCGGTTTCGGTTTTGGACATGAAGTTCAGGAATTCGTCGGCGTTGCTCAGGAACGCATCGTTGATGCTGTCCTTCAGTTGCGTGAGAAATCCAACGCCACGTCGAAGGCGCGCTGCTCCGTGCGTTCGCCATCGCCAAAGCAGAGGGACTCCATCCGTCGCCAGCGGTCAGGGTAGGCGAGGTGATGGTCAATCCGGTGGGGTGCAACGGCGCTTCTTGTCGGGTAAACACCCTACAAGGCACTTCCCATTTGGCCTACACAATAATCAGGAATTTCCCCATTGGAGGCTTTTGGCGATCCGGGTATGCTGACTCCCATAATTAAATCGCGCGGCCCAGTGAAGTATTACCGCCTCCATAAACCCTAAAACCCCAAAACCCCACCACAGCAAACCTCATGAAAACTAGAAACTACCCAATCCTCACCGCACTACTCGCCATTCTGGCGGGCGCCCTGCACCTCCACGGACAAGGCACGGCCTTCACTTACCAAGGCCGGTTGCTGGACAAGGGCCAGCCGGCCAACGGCAGCTATGACCTGACCTTCGAGGTGTTTAAGGTCAGCACGGGCGGCAGCGCCGAAATAGCGCTCACCAACACCGGGGTCGCGGTGAGCGGCGGCCTGTTTACGACGGTGTTGGATTTTGGCGGGGTGCCGGATGGTCACCCGTTCTGGTTTCAACTCGGGGTGCGCACCAATGGCGGCGGCACTTTCACCACGGTCAGCCCGCGCCAGGCAGCGACGCCGGCGCCGTATGCGTTGTTTGCGAACACGGCGAGCAACCTGGTCGGCAGCCTGCCGGTGGCGCAGTTGAGCGGCACCCTCCCGCTGGCGCAATTGCCCGCGGAGGTGGTGACCAATGGAGCGGACCTGGCTTTGCGCAACGGCCCGAATGCCTTCACGGCCCCGAACCAGTTCAGCGGCGTGGTGCTGG
>CAIKLQ010000687.1 GCA_903828255.1 uncultured Verrucomicrobiota bacterium | reverse complement strand
TGCGTGGCCCTACGCGCAAGGCGTTACCGTTCACATCGAAGTCGAGCCGGATGGCGACAGTCTGAAGCTCAAATACACGTTGCAGAACACCAGCACGAACGCCCTCGACGCCGTGCAGCTCCACACTTGTATTCCAACCACCGACGCGCCCGCTTTTTTCCCTCCGCCAACCGTGCGGAATGCGCAGACCAATTGGTCGGAACTATACGACCGCCTGCATGTCTGGTCGGGTGAGAGACAATTAAGTTTCGCCGAAACAAAATTGTCGGCGAGTGAATCGCACCTGTCACTTATGCCAAACGGGGCCGTCCCCGTGATGTGGGGTTGGGGGGTGAACAGCCCTGAGACGTTCGATCCGCCGTTGATTGCGTTGACGAGTCGCGACCGGAAGAAAACCATCGCGCTTGCTTTCGAGCGGGCGATTTGGGCGTCGTCCAACACCGGCGATGATCGCGCCTGCTTTCATCTGTTCCCGTGGTTCGGCCGGATCGAGCCCGGCCAGAGTGTGACCGTGCGCGGTCGGTTGTACGTTCTGCGTCGTGGTCCGCAGGAGGCGATAAAGCGGTTCCGAAAGGACTTTCCCAAGTTAACCACCACCGCGCCGCTGGGAATTCAACTTCCCTCGGCGCAGTTGCCGACGTTCGCCGACCATCTCGGCCTTGGAGAAACCAACGCTCCTGACGGTCGCACCTTGTGGGCGGACAATCGCAGCTTGTATCGAAACGGCAAGCCGTGGATTCCCGTCATGGGTGAGTTCCATTTTTCACGCTGCCCCTCCAACGAGTGGCGGGATGCCTTGCTCAAGATGAAGGCCGGCGGGATTGACATCGTGGCCACCTACGTCTTTTGGATTCACCATGAGGAGGTGCGTGGCCAGTACGACTGGAGCGGTCAACGCTCGCTGCGGGAATTTCTCAAGCTGTGTCAGGAGCTCGGACTTTACGCCTTCGTGCGCATGGGGCCGTGGTCGCACGGTGAGGTCCGCAACGGCGGCTTCCCCGACTGGTTGCAGAAACCCGACAAGCAGGCCGTGCAAGACTCCGCGGTCGCGGCGTCTGGGGCGGGCACGATGGGAGCGTTGCAACTCGTGTTGCCCAACAAGCTGCGCACCGCCGATCCGGATTTCTTGAAACTGGCTGCGTCCCACTATCGGGAGATCGCCGCCCAGATGAAGGGTCTGCTCTGGAAGGATGGCGACCCGGTTGTCGCCGTCCAGTTCGACAATGAGAGCAATGACCTGCCCTATCTCTTTGCCTTGAAAAGGATCGCCCGCGAGTTGGGCGTGGACGTGCCGTTCTATTGCATGACCGGCTGGGGACAGTCGTTGCCGACAGAGGAGCTCATTCCACTCTACGGCGGCTACGCGGACGGGTTCTGGACCGACAATCCACGGGACTTTCTCGACGCATTCGATTTCACGCCCGTGCGCAGTCTCGTGGATAAGGATAACCGGATTCTGAGCCGCTTCCCATACGCGTGCTGCGAAATTGGCGGCGGCATGGCTTCGAGTTACGCCAACCGCATCCACACGACCGAGCGGGACACCGAGGCACTGGCGCTGGTGAAACTGGGCTCGGGAAACAACGTGCCGGGTTATTACATGTACCAAGGCGGTCAGAACCCCGAGGGTCGGCTCACGACGATGAATGAATCGAAGGCGAGTGGGTATCCGAACGATCTGCCAGTGAAGGATTACGATTTCACCGCACCGTTGGGTGCCTTCGGCCAGGTCCGTGAACGCTACCATCGTCTGCGCCTGCAGCATCTGTTCCTGCACGATTTCGG
>CAIKLQ010000686.1 GCA_903828255.1 uncultured Verrucomicrobiota bacterium | reverse complement strand
TAACCTGCACGCTCTTGAGAAGGGTCTTGAGGGTGTTATTGGCGAAGTTGCCCTCCGCCCACACGTTATAGTTGCTCATGTATTGAGTAAAGGTCCGGGCCACCAGAATCTGTTGATAGTTGGTGAAGGCGTATTGGGCATTGGTGTTTGGGGTCGCGGAGAGAAAGGCGGCGACGATGCCGCCGACGTTGCCGAGGCTGGAGATAACCCGTCCTTGGAGGAAGTTCTTCCACGCTCCGCCCTCGTAAACGAACGAACTATCCTCGTTGAGAATCTGGCTTGAGTTCAGCGTGCTATCGGGCGAGCCACAGTAGAGCCGCAGGCCGGTGCCTTTGAGAAAATACGCTGCGAACCCATTCGTGTATGGCACGGAGTTTATCGGGCTCGAGTCAATGGTGTATTGACCGTTCGTGGCGGACATGTAGGTCATGAGCACCAGCTTCACAAAGAGCGGCGAGAGGTTGACCCGGTGGATCTTCACGTCCTCCGGGTCTCCCGTCCATCCGGCCCATGCGCCGCTGCTCGGGACGGTGCCCGGCGACACATCCCACAAGGCGGCGAAATCCGAGGCCGCGGGCATCCCACAGGCGATGGGGAGGTTCTTGCCGAGGCTGGAGACGAGCATCATCCGGGCATTAGCCGGGAGCGCCGGGGTGCCTTGGTAGCCAAAGGCGTCAAAGCCCGCGCCGTTGGTCGCCAGCACGGAGGTGTTGTTGGTGTCTATCGATATTTTAAAACCCAAAAACACAAAAGAACCGACCGCCTCTCGCCAGACGGAAAGTGGAAGTCGTTTCCAACAACCTCGAATCTGTTGCAATACGTCAACACTGTCGTCTACTTTGGGAGTTTGAAGGTAAATGGCAAGCTGATTCGCCAGAGCTTGGAAACGACCGTTTATTCCGATTCGCTCCTGAAGCTGCCGGACTTCCTGAAGGCGCATCGCAATCGCAGCCGTTGCTCTGGCGCCGGCCCAAGCGGCCCCCCATGCGGGCCTGGCGCGCGGCGCAGGCAGGCACGATTACGAAAACGTCCCCACCGACCACCCCCCGTGCGTCGCGCAATAAATGCCGCCACCGGCCCGCCGGGAGAGTGCGCCCCGGCCTAGCCACCGCCGACCCGGTTTTGGCCGAAGAACCTGCACCGTTGGTCTTCCCTGTGGAGCAACCGTGCGATGCTGGGCCGGCTCAGCAAGAAACCTGGAATAAGTTTGCCCCGCCCACTCGAAAGCATAGACTCGCCGAGATATGAACGTGATAGAAAAGCAATGCCCCATAAACTGTGGAGCGTCCAGAAAGCAAATTCCTACCAGTACCAGCGCAACTGTCACTGAGAGCGTGTTTTGAAAATGCTCTCAGACAGGTGCCTGTCGTCTGACCAACGCTTGGATCAAAGGCCAGGCGGCCTCGCGGTCTTGCACCGAGGCGGGCGTAATCAGAATGGCGAGAATCAAGCCCAGACAGTCCACGGCGATATGGCGCTTACGCCCCGCCCAGAAAGAGCCATAACCGGTCTGCCCTGGACCAAAGTCACTGGGCAGGAGCCGCTACGCACAGCCCGAGCGGGCCTCATAGAACATCGCGTGCAGCAGACTGCGGCGGTCGATCCCGACCGGTCGCCCACGCTTCCCCTTTCCGGATTTGGGTGCCGGCACCAGCGATTCGAGCTAGTGCCATTCTTCATCAGTCAGGTCCGTTGGATAATGAGTTGGACGCGTTTGCAGTCTTCTCATTTATAGGAACCGGAATCCTTGTACAATAACATTACGGTGGAATTTTACGATTTTCCAAACCCGCTCTGAGTCTGGGGTTGTTACACTCCTGACTTATATCAACTAAGCTGCAGACCATGACCACCCTCGCAAGCCTCGGAATTTCTTGCCAGACAGCATTCCAACTCGCTCGGTTTGCAGAGCGAAACCCCACTTCCGCCACATTTGCGAAAGGCCCGATTGACTGGTTGATATGCCCGCCCGAAAACCTAGCCCTTTGGCTGGATGCTGGCATGCCTGATTTTAAGCGGGGAGAAGTAACTATACGGCGGGGTACGCCTTGGTGGAAGCGGTTCGATTTTGAGCGGGGAGAAGTAACTATACGGCGGGGTAGCACAGCTTGGTGGAAGCGGTTCGATATTTACTTCTGGCACGGTTTTTACACCCAACCAGCCCAGTTGTGGTGGCAGCGGATCGGCAACCGTTTCCGATCGCTTATCTACGCCCAGACATGGCACAAATCGTACTTGGACATTGAAGCGAATTTTGCGCGCGAACTTTCAAAGCTCGCCTATGGGCGCGAGCGGTTCCGCAGCCTAGATCCAGCAACAACGCTCTTCTTTATCTCAAATACCCAAAACAGTCTTGCGACTGATGTTTTCGCCGCCGGAGAAGAGGCCCGCTATCACTTCTCGGAAGCCTCGTTGCAAACACTAAGCGAGAGCTTGAAACGGTTCTACGGCGTGCCGGTGCGACTCCATTGCGTCACCCGTTGCGACCGAGCAACCGCATCAATGTTGAGCAAGGCCAACGTCAGCGTCCTCACCCCGGACCAGAGTGTCTGGACGGGTGACGATAAGGCGTGGGATGGAGTGTTAGAACAATGTCTCCGAGAGTGATAATTCCTTTTCGCGATTCGCGTTTTCAAATTGGGGAACCGGATCCCGGCACCGATTGTTAGCGCGGCGGTGTAACAAAACACGACACCGGAGTTGCGGGCCGGGCGTCCGCTGAATTCACAGTCACAAGTCGCCACCCGGTGAATTTCGGGGTGGGGCGGCGGTACGCGCCCATAAACCCCGAACCTCCACCACTCCGAATTGGAACGCCTTGCCCGAAGCATGGGACGATAGCCAATGGCCGCCCCCACAACTCCGTTTGCCCAACAACCACTTCTTCGACCTCTGTGGGCGACCGATGGCAAAGGTACTCTCGCAAGGCCAAGGTCACATGGCGAGGTAAGGGAAGCGGCCACCCCGCACTCTCTTTGGCCGGGGGTTCCGTCAGCACCTTGCGGCTGCGGTGGATATCGGCGACCCGAAGCCACAAAACCTCCATCGCCCGCAAGCCCAAGTCGAGCCAGCAAACCGCCAGGGCGTAATCGCGCCGACCTGCGTCTGACTTGCGGTCGAAGGCCGCGAGGAACTCCCGTCGCTGTGGATCATCAAGGACCGGAGGCAGACTATCGGCGTTGCGCGCGCCGCCGCTCATTGGATGTTCGAGGTTCGAGGTTGGTTGTTGAATGTTCGTTTTCCCCATTGTTCATTCTCCTTCTTCTGCAATCTGCTTGGCTTTGCCGCCGCTTTCCCGATACTCCCGCGCATGGATATTGTTTTGAATTATCTGAAGGGAAACCAGAAACGCTTCGTGGAAGAGCTTTGCGATTACGTTCGCTTCCCCAGCGTTTCCGCCCAGCCGGCGCATGGCGAAGACATGACCAAGTGCGCCACTTGGCTCGTCAAGCATTGCAAAGCCATCGGCCTGGAAGCACGCCTCTGTCCGACCGACGGCCACCCCATCGTGCTCGCCAAGACGCCGCGCAAAGCCTCCGGCCCGCGCAAGCGCCACTTCCTCGTCTATGGCCACTACGACGTCCAGCCGCCCGAGCCTTTCGACCTCTGGCAAACGCCGCCCTTCGAGCCGACCATTCGCGGCCGCGTCATCTTCGGCCGCGGCACCGCCGACAACAAAGGCCAGAACCTCGCCCACCTCAAAGCCGTCGAAGCCTACCTCCAGACCCGCCAGGAACTCCCGTGCGACCTCACCTTCGTCATCGAAGGCGAGGAAGAAGTCGGCAGCAAGAGCCTCGACGCGTTTTTGCGGAAGCACCGCGCGGAGTTGCAGTGCGACGCCGTCGTGATTTCGGACACGGGCATCCCCAGCGCCAAACATCCCGCGCTCACCTACGCGCTGCGCGGCATTGCGGCGTTTGAAATCATCGTGCGCGGGCCGTCGCGGGATTTGCACTCCGGCATTTTCGGTGGCTCGGTGAAGAACCCCGCCATCGCGCTCGCGCAAATCCTCGCCCAAGTCCATGACGCCCACGGGCGCATCCGCATTCCCGGCTTCTACAACGGCATCGTGAAGCTCAGCGATTACGAGCGGAAGCAAATGGCCCGCGTCCCCTTCAACGCCACCGCCTACCGCAAGCTCCTCGGCGTGCGCGAACTCTTTGGCGAACGTGGCTTCACCACCGACGAACAGCGCACCGCCCGCCCCACCTTCGAGATCAACGGCCTCACCAGCGGCTACCAGGGCGAAGGCAGCAAAACCATCGTGCCCGCGTGGGCCTCGGCGAAAGTCACCGCCCGCCTCGTCCCCAACCAGCAACCCGCCCAGGTCATCAAAGCCGTGCGCGCGTTCCTGGAGAAACACTGTCCGCCCGGCGTGACGCTCGAAATCAAATCCGGTCACGGCGCGGAGGCGTATCTGGTATCCCCGCGCAGCGCCGACGCCCAAGCCGCGCTGCGGGCGCTGCGCGGCGCGTTCGGACGCGAGCCCGTGCTGCTGCGCGAAGGCGGCTCGATCCCCATCGTGAATCAATTCAAGAAAATCCTCGGCGCGGAAACCCTGCTGCTCGGCCTGGCCCTGCCCAACTGCAACGCCCACTCGCCGAACGAGAGCTTCGATCTCGACATCTTCGCCCAAGGCCAGCGCATGAGCGCGCTGCTGTGGCGGGAATTGGCGAGTCAGCGCAGTTAAGGCGTTCCTGGCATCGCCGGTAAAGGACCGGGCCATCCGAGCGATGCTCCTTCCCCCCAGCGGAGCGGAAGCACTTCTCCAACCCAGGCGACCTTCCCGCTGCCTCGCTTGGCCAACCGCGCCAGCAAACGCTAAGACCGCCCGTCCGGAGTCCAAAAGCGATGCCATCCGCAGCTTAGGTGTGACGCCACGCGTAAAAGCGGCTAGGCAGGGTGATGCAGTAGGCGGGCTGCCGGAAGAAATCACAGGCCAGTGCTCCACCCCGCGGCGGACGAGGCGGAAAACCCTTGCCAGAAACGAGCGCGTCAGTTTTTATCACTGAATGAAAGCTAAAGCCGTTGTGAAATGTCCCGATCTATCCACTGGGGCATGATAGCGATGGTGGCGGTTTTTCATGCGGTTCAATTGTGGATGCCGAAATCACAACAGATGGTCTGACAATCGGAGGAAATTTGATTCCTCCGGAATATCAATCTTTGGATGCGGCTCTTGGCGCATCGCACCGCGAGATTCTGATTCCGTTACATGGCGGAGGCGTGCGTCGCATCCGTGCTTTTGACCATTTGGGTTTTGTTTACTTTCTCGACGAAACTTCGCCCGAAGTGCCATCGGTCCTTTTTGTATTCTTCCCACAGGACGCTCCCTTTCAGATCAAACGTGCATTCGGTGGCTGCCTGCGAGTTAACGATACGCCGCTGACACAGGAGTTGACCGAGACAAGGTTGCCGACAGCAGGGGCACTCCATTTCGAGCCGCAGTTCGGACACAAGTGGCGAGCTGCCGCCCCGACTTTTTCAGTTTGGCTTTCGTTTCGGCAGCGACCTGATCGTACTGGCAAACGAGCAGGCGCACATAGGCTGACGGATGTTTCGATTTGCTATGAGACTACACGCCACGGCTAACCGCATATGCTGAAGCGAACCCACCCACTTCATCACCCCTCACCTCCCAGTTCATGAAATACCTTCTTGCCCTCTTCCTCGCGGCTTGCGCGGCTCTGCCGGTATTCGCTGCCAGCCCGCCCGCCGCTGACACCCAAGCCGTGCAGGGCCGTTGGAAGCCCGCCGCGGCCGAGTTGGTCAGCCAGGCCCTTGCCCGCCGCAGTTGTGCAAAGCATCCGTTTCAAATTGGACCACGGGAAGCATGAAGTCTTCGTCGGCGACAAACCCGACCGGGGCACCTACACGCTCCATGCCGCGACGCAGCCCAAGAGCATCACCATCACCGGCACGGAAGGGCCAAACCAGGGCAAGACCTTCCCCGCGATCTACGAACTCAAAGGCGACACGCTTCGCATCTGCTACGACCTTTCCGGCGCGCAAAGCGCGACGAAGTTCAAGGCCCTCGCGGGCACGAAGCTCTAACTTGTGACCTACCAGCGGCAGATAGACTAGTCCGCCGCATCGCGGAGCGATGCCAGAGCTTAGCCGGGGGTTGAGCGACCAACGGAAGCGAACCCCCCGGTCAGGGCGGAAGCACGCTGCATCCGAAAGGATGCCAGAGGCTCTTCGACCCTTCCAAACTTGTTTGTGAAAGTTGGAGTTACGAAGTCCGCGGCGAAACCTTTGGAGTGCGGCGAGTTCTCGCCGCTTTCCGCAGGCGACTTGTCGCCGTCGAACGTGGGGAGGCGAACGCTTCTTTGCAAATCGCAGCGCAGCGCTCCTCATGCCCGGCAAACCTCTGGCAGCCCCAGGGTTGACCTCTGCCGCACATCCTGCCTGCGGGCTCCGGGTGACAACTACACAACGGGTTCAGATTCCCCACGCGCGCAATTCCTCGCGCACCCGTTCCACCGGAAGGCCCACCACGTTGCTGTATGAGCCGGAGATTTCCGCGACAATACGCTCGCCGTGTTCCTGAATGGCATAGGCGCCCGCCTTGTCGAGCGGGTTCATCAGCGCGAGGTATTCCTGAATCTGTTTCGCGGTGAGCGGGTGGAACTTTACGTCGGTCCAATCCGCGAACACGCTTTGCCGGTGGGCGCGCAGGTGCAGCAGGCAGACGCCGGTGATGACGGCGTGAACGCGCCCCTGCAAATCCGTCAACATGCGCGCGGCGGCGTCGCGGTTGGCGGGCTTGCCGAAGAGCTTCGACTCGCGATCCAGATAAACCAGCGTGTCCGCGCCGAGGACGAGGGCGTCCGGAAATTTCTTGGCGACGGCACGGGCTTTACGATAGGCGTTGATCTGCGCCATTTCCCAGGCGGTGAGTTGTTCGTCGTGGACCTCGTGCGCCGAGCTGGGGACGACCTGAAAGTTCGCGACCAGTTGCCCGAGCAATTCCGCGCGGCGCGGCGACGCGGAAGCCAGAATGAGGAGCGGTGGTTTCATGCAATGCCAACCGGCACGAGCCGAGATTACCATCGCGACGGCAGGAGTCGAATTGGAATTTACTGAGTATTGCGGACTGGGTGGGATTAAAAGCGGGTCAGGTTAAAGTCAGCGTTCCCGTCGTGGCGGAGCCTCATGATCATGGCGGCTTTGAAGTAGCCGCGCTGGCTGAGGGCGCTGTTGCGATGAGCGTTCACGGCGTCAAGCCAACCGCGTGCCGCGGGGTTGGCAATTGAAAAACCGCGGCAATTTGGCTACTTGTGCGGCGCGTGCAATCAAAACAACCCCGCCCACCGAAGCCACCGGCGACGGCATCGCCGTCGGTTGCGCGGTCCGCCGGAGCGGGCATTCCGCCCTTCGCGGCGGGCGTGCTGCTGGTGATGATCACGCTGGGAGTTTATTGGTCGGCGACCACGCACGGGTTCGTGGATTACGACGACGGCGATTACGTAACAGGCAATTCGCAGGTGCAGGCCGGGCTGAGTTGGGCGGGGGTGAAATGGGCCTTCACGACCGGGCACGCCAGCAACTGGCATCCGCTCACATGGTTGTCGCATGAACTGGACGCCAGCGTGTTCGGCCAACGGGCGGGCGGCCCCCATCTCACGAGTGTGTTGTTCCATTGCGCGAACTCGGTTTTGGTTTTCCTCGTGCTGCGCGCGTTGACGGGAGCAAGTTGGCGCAGCTTGGTGGTAGCCGGATTATTTGCGCTGCACCCGTTGCACGTCGAATCGGTGGCGTGGATTTCGGAGCGCAAGGATGTGTTGAGCGCGTTCTTCGGGCTGCTCTGTCTGTGGGCGTATGCAGTCTATTGCGGATCAGGTGCGAAGTGCGGATTGTCATTTAGGGGTGGTCAGGTATCAGGGGTGAACGACGATGCATCACGCGTCACGTCCACCCTCCGCAGTGCTGCTGCGGAGGACGGGCGTCACGCATCACGATTCTATTTTCTGTCTCTGCTCTGCTTCGCCCTCGGCTTGTTATGCAAGCCCATGCTCGTCACGCTGCCGTTTGTGCTCTTGTTGCTGGATTATTGGCCGCTGGATCGGATTGCCGAGTTTAAGGCTCAAGCTTTGCAAACCGATGGAGAAAACCTGGCTCTCGTTCGCAAATCAACGGGGAAACAGTTGGTGATCGAG
>CAIKLQ010000685.1 GCA_903828255.1 uncultured Verrucomicrobiota bacterium | reverse complement strand
TCTCCGTGTCCGCCGGGCCTTTCGGCAGGCCGTAGGGCGGATCGGTGAAATAAATGTTGCCCGCCTTGTCCACGGTCGAGTCATTGGGACTGTTGAAGCGCTTGCCCTCGAAATTATCAGCAATGGTTCGCTTGCCGCCGCCGCGGGTCATGACGGAGACGCGCCGGTCGCCGTGTTCGCACGAGATGAGTTCGCCGCGCGAATTCACATTCAACCCGTTGCTGCCCGGTTCGCCACTGTAGTCTGTCACTCCAGTGTAACCGCTGGATTTGAGGAAAACGCTCATACCCTCGCCTTCCTTCCACTTCATCACCTGATTGCGCGGCACGTCGGAGAAAACCAGGTACCCGCCGCCGCCGGGTTGCGCGGCGGCTTTCGGAATCCACACCGGGCCTTCGCTCCAATCCAAACCGGAGGCGAGCACTTCGATCTTTGCGTCCGGTGACAACAACGCGTCCGCAGCGGGATCGAAGCGCAGAATTTCGCCCATGGTCGGGCGTGGCGTCAGGTCGTCGGCAAAAGCGGGCGACAGGAAGACAAGGCCGAGGCCGAGCAGGCTGGCGAACGATTTCAGAGGCTGGGTGGCATTCGGATTCATGGTTCTGTGGTTTGGTTGATGGTTGCGGACTCGCGGTGGCTAAGGGCGGGCGGGCGGTTCACTTTGACAAAGCTGACAATAATCCCGCCCAGCAGGTAGCAGGAAGCCAGAAATAACAGACACGCGCTTTCCCCAAAGCCGTGGGTTTTCATCCAGCCGGTGACGTGATTGCCGAGATAACCGGCGAGATTGGCGCACATGTTGATCAGGCCGATGGCCACTGCGGCGGCGGACGCATTGAGCGTGAGCGTGGGTAACGCCCAGAACGGCGAAGGCCAGAAGAACGCCGCCAGCGCCGTCAGGCAGAGCCAGACCATCACCAGCCCGAACGGTTGACCCGGAATCGTGCTGCCCACCAGAAACAACGCCGTCGCCACCTGTCCGGCGACACAATGCCACTTGCGGTCGCCGCTGCGATCGGAGGACTGGCCCGACAGGAATACGCTCAACAGCCCGCACGTGTAAAACAGCCCGCTGTAATAGAGGGTCGCTTGCACGGAACCGCCGGAAATATTCTTCACCGTGGTCGGCAGCCAGAACGTGAGCGCATAGCCGCCGGTGTTCGTGGCGAAGATGCCGAGCGCGAGCCACCAGACATTCGGCACGCGCAACGCCTGAAGAATCGTAATTTTGCCCTGCGCCTCTTTCGCCCGCGCTTCGGCGGCAAGCACGCCTTCGAGATAATCACGCTCCGCTTGTGTGAGCCACTTTGCGTGACGCGGTCGGTCCGTCATCCAGAAGAGGGTCACAACTCCCAGCAGCACGGCGGGCAGCCCTTCGACGAGGAAGAGCCATTGCCAACCTACCAGTCCAAACCAGTTCACGTCGAGCAGCAGCCCCGAGAGCGGCGCTCCCAGCGCGAGGCTGAACGGCACGGCCATGATCAGCCCCGAGAGCGCCCGCGCGCGATCCCCGCTCGCAAACCAGTGCGTGAAGTAAACGATGATGCCGGGAAAGAACCCCGCCTCGGCGACTCCCAGGAGAAACCGCACGACGTAGAATTGCATCGGGGTTTTCACAAACGCCGTGGCGGCGGAGATCAGCCCCCAGGTGATCAGAATGCGGGCAAACCATTTGCGCGCACTCCAGTGTTCGACCAACAACGCGCCCGGAATCTCGAGAATCAAATAGCCGATGAAAAATATGCCAATGCCGAGTCCAAACACTTCCTCGGAAAACTTGAGGTCGCTGGCCATGCGCAACTTGGCGAAACCGACATTCGCCCGGTCGAGGTAGGCGATGAAGTAGATTACAATGACCAGTGGCACGATGCGCCACGCCACCTTGCGGCGCAGCGCAACGGAATCAATCGGGGCAGCACTGGTCATTTGAATCGGTCTTTGAGGAACCGGTCAAACCAATCCGCGATGGCAGTGATGTCTTCGGGCGATTTCCAAAACTCACCCCAGCCATGTCCCTTGCCCGGGCGGACAATCAGTTCAACGTCCTTCGCCCCGACGGCACGAGCGCGTTCCACGAAACTCTTCGCCTGCTGAAACGGAACGACCGGGTCCGCATCGCCGTGGATGAGCAGTGTCGGCGGCAGATTGGAGGTGACAAAGTAAATGGGCGAAATCTCCCGCCCGAGACTCTCGCGACCGCTGGCGGTGTTCGCGCGCGGCCCGAACGCGGCCTGGATCGGGGCCAGTGGACCAATGCCGCAACCGTTGGTGCCGGAGCCGCCGTAATTCAGGAAATCCGTCGGCGGAAAAAAACAGGCGGCCGCTTGCACGGCGCTACTTTCCTTTTCAACGGGATCGCTCGCCTCGGGATTGCCGTGTCCGCCTTGCGTCGCGATCATCAACGTCAGTTGCCCGCC
>CAIKLQ010000684.1 GCA_903828255.1 uncultured Verrucomicrobiota bacterium | reverse complement strand
GACCGCTTTCCCAAGGACGTGATGCTCCAGGACCTGAAGGCGGAAAGTTATGTGGGGATCACCCTGAGAAATCAGGCCGGCCGGCCCCTCGGGCTGATTGCGGTCATTAGCCGCCGCGCCCTGACGAATCCCCGTATCGCCGAGAACCTCCTAAAACTGGTGGAGGGACGGGCCGCTGGCGAATTGGAACGGCAGCAAGCCGAACTCGCGCTGCGCCAAAGCGAAACGCAGTTTCGCAGTTTGTTCCACCACTCTCCCGATGCGGTGTTCGTCGAAGCGGAGGATGGAACGGTTCTGGATGCCAACCCGGCGGCCTGCGCGTTACAGGGCCTGCCCCGGGAGCAATTGGTCGGGCAGAACGTGCAGGACCTGGTGCCGGAGGACGCGCGGGCGGAGGTGGCCCGGCAGTTTCCCAACTGGTTTGCCGGGGAGGTCAAGGTGTGCGAAGGTTACACCCACCAAGTCAACGGCCGCAACGTGCCGGTGGAGCTTCGGGGCGCAGTGATTACATACCACGGACGCAAAGCGGTCCTGCTGCAGGTGCGGGATGTCACCGACCGCAAGCAGGCGAAAGAATTCCTGTTGGACGCGCTTGCGGAACAGCGGCAGCGGCACGCAGAAGTCACCGCGTTGCTCCAGGGCGCGAGCCGGGTGTTGGAACATCATAAGTTCCAGCCGGCGGCGCACGCCTTGCATGACACCTGCCGGGGTTTGTTAAACGCCACCGCCGGATCGGTCGTCATCTTCCCCGAGGCTAACTTGGACTGGGCGCCGCACATTCTACCCGAGGAGATCCGGCACCTGGGACGGACGGTCTTTGAAAATGACTTCCCCCGGAGTCAGTCCGCGTCGCTGTTTCCCCCCGGGGACGTGTCTTGGAAAAACGTCCTCTTCGCACCGCTTTTGCTCCAGAACAAGGCCGTCGGGCTGCTGACGTTTGCCAACAAACCTGGTGGCTTCACGAAAAACGACGCGCGGCTGGCGACCGCCTTCGCGGAACTAACTACCGTGGCGCTCAACCACAGCCGGGCCCTGAGCTTGCTGGCAGACAGTGAGGAGCGCTTCCGGCGGCTCGCGGAAAGCGCCACGGATGGCATCTTGTGTGTGGATGCCCACGGCCATATCACGTATTGGAACAAGGGCGCCGAGCAAATCTTCGGCTATCCGGCGGCGGAGATTCTGGAGCAGTCGGTGGCCCGGCTGGTCCCCACCGCCATGCAGACCGCGCACAACGAGGCTTTCCAGCAGGCCGTAAAGGAGGAGAAACTGCCGCCCGGACCCCACATCTGGGAAATCATGGGGCGGCGCCGCAACGGCCAGGAAGTGGCGTTGGAAATCTCGCTGGCCCTCTGGAAGATTCGGATCGGATTATCGTGCTCGGCGATCATTCGCGACATCACCGAGCGCAAGCAGGCGGAGGCCGGCCTGCGCCGGGCCCACGACGAACTGGAACTGCGCGTCCAGGAGCGCACGGCCGAATTGAGCGCCCTGAGCGAACGGCTCAAGGGGGAAGTCCGCAGGGTGAAGCAGAAGGAAAAGGAACTCGCAGAAGCCGAACGGCGGTATCGCACCGTGGCGGATTTCACTTACGACTGGGAATACTGGCGGGCGCCCGAGGGCCGGCTGCTCTACTGCTCCCCTTCCTGCGAACGAATCACCGGATACACCGTGGTGGAGTTGACGAACACCCCGGATCTCCTGGCAGAGATGGTTCATCCCGAAGACCAGAACGCCTGGAACCAGCATGCTTGTGACGCTATGGTCAGCCCGGGAGCGAGAACTATCAGTTACCGAATCCAACGCAAATCCGGCGAAATCCGCTGGATCGAACACTCCTGCGTGCCCGTCATCGGCAGCCAGAACGAGCCGCTGGGCCTGCGCGCCAGCAACCGGGATGTCACGCACCGGCGCCAGGTGGAAATGGAAGCGGAGCAACTGCG
>CAIKLQ010000683.1 GCA_903828255.1 uncultured Verrucomicrobiota bacterium | reverse complement strand
TGGCAGCGCGGGCCAAAGTGCTAAAGATCGAACAAACCACCCGGATTCAGTCTGTTGCCGCGCAGTTGGAAAATTGGCGCGACCAGTTACTGCAACAGACGAGGCAATATGTTTCCCATCATGTTTAAGACAGGACAAGCCTTACTCCTGCCAGGAGGCAGGTCTTGGAGTCCGCGACATGGTCGCGAGACAGGCGCGGAACAGCCGCGCAATGCCACAGGTTCATGGCCACAAACGCGGCATTTCCATGAAAGCGAACCGGTTCAAGACAGGACGCAGCCGCGTGTCGGCCATGTCCGCGAACAGTCCGTGATCGAGTTCAGTCCACGCCAGCAATCGCGTCCACGAACAGTCCGTGTCCGCGCACAGGCAACGGCCTCCATCGTCCGTGAACAAGCAGCGGCAGCGGTCGTGAATCAGCCGCAGACAGGCCGCAGCCGTGAACAATCCTCGTCCGCGAACTGGTCGCAGACGCAATTTGTCCGCGACCGTGGACCGGCAAAGACTGATCCGCGTCCCCGGATTGTCGTGTCCGCATGGGTTACGGTCAATTTCCCGATTTTTATCCACACCATTTCGCCCTATGAACACGTTTGATCCAGCCGAAGTTCGCAAGGCGGTCGCAGAATTTACACCGCGCCGGCCACAGAAGTTCCAGGACTTGGTCCCGGCGAAAGAAGTCATCGTTGAGTTGAGACAGAAAGGCGGATCGTATCGCTCCATCGCCGAATTGCTGACGCAACACTGTTTGCCGACCAGCAAGACGGCAATCGCCATGTTCTGTCACCAGGTTCTCGGCGAAAACATTCGCCCACGCAAACGGCCAGCGCGGAAACGCCCACCAGCACCGGTGTCGGTGAATGGGGTAGCGGCAACCACAGAATCAACGCCTGTGGGAGAATCCAGCGCACCGGCAGAACCTCTGCCAAATACAGACGGCGGCGAAACATCACTCACCCGTTCGCGCGGCCCGCGCATCGCTCAAGTCCGCAAACTCAATCCACAATCCAATGAAAAGACTGATTCTCATCCTTAATGGCAAAGGCGGCGTCGGCAAAAGCTTCTTCGCCGTCAATTTCGTCCAATTCCTCAAAGACAAGGGCATCGCCCATGTCGCGATTGACAGCGACAACGAGAACTCGACGTTGAAACGGTTTCATCCCGACACGCGGTTTCTCGATTTGAGCAAACGGCGTGACCTCGATGCCATTTTCGCCGCTCTCGCAAAATCGAATCTGGTGGTCGTGGATTGCCGCGCCGCATCCACCGACCTGTTTATTGATTTTTTTAACGAGATTGATTTGCCCGCCATGCTTACCGCGTTTGACTCCAAGCTCACCCTGGTTATGCCGGTGAATCACGAATCGGACAGCGTTGATCAAATTCAACGAATGACCGATGAATTCAAAAGCCGGTGCAATTACGTCGTGGTTCGCAACGCCGCGCACAGCGACAGCTTCGCCATTTTTGAATCCAGCGAAGTCCGGGCGCTCCTCGCCGACAAGCTCGGCGGACGTGAAATCACCATGACCCGGATGCAGGACTGGCTGGTCGAGGCGCTCAACGCGGAGAACCTGACGATTTCGGCAGCCACAAAACATGCTTCGTTCAGTCTGCTGGATCGGCAACGAATCCAAACGTGGCAGCGGAGGCTTTTCGCCGAAATCGAATCAGCCGCAAACCTGCTTCTGCCCTCAAAGTGATGTCCAAGCTCGCTACACAGCCGCCGGACTTCGACGAGGAATTCACCAAGGCCATTGCTGAATGGCGTGGAAAGCATCGTTTGAAAGAGGATGAAGCCGTGTTGCTGCTCGTTGAACTGTTCCGAATCCACCAACGGCATTGGGATGAACTCCGCCGCCGGGAAATTCCCGCGTTTGGCGAGTTTCGAGCAGACATTGGCAAGCTAGCTGACGCCGCACGAACATTTCAGGTTCAATCATCGGCCTTGTTGGAGGCGATTCGGGATCAGCCGCTGGGTAACCGTTCGGTTCGGATAACCCGCACGGCCGCAATTTTTGCCGCGCTTGCCTGTCTTCTGGGCGGCTATCTCATCGGGAGGGCGTGGCGATGAAACTTCACCTCATTCCGTTCGACCCGATAATTCTGCCGCCAGACATCATGCTCGCATTGCGGCATCCGCAATATGTTTTGGCGGCTGGCGGAATTCTTCTGGCCTTCATCGCAGCTTGGCTCTTGTTCGTCCCTCGCAATGCCAAAGTCTGCGTCGCGCGCCTAGGCGGTCTAAAGTGGAAGCGAAATCAGTTTTGTCGCGGCTGGCTCATCACCGGCGACACCGGTTCTGGCAAGACCAGTTCCGGCATCAACCAACTGGCGCATCAGGTTTTTCAAAACGAGCCGACGTGGGGCGGATTGTGCGTTGACGAAAAGGGCGTTTATTGGGAAACGCTCGCGGCAATGGCGCGTCATTACGGCCGCGAACACGATTTAATTCATCTGCAAATCCGTTCAAATGTCACCGATTCGCAGTGGATGCCCCCGAACCGCTACAACCTGACCGGCGACCGCAGTATTCCATTTTCCACCTACGCAAAATTCATCGTGGACACCGCCACGAGTCTTGGCCAGGGCGGGGACAAAGGTTTTTTCAAAAGCCAGGCACAGACCCACATCGCGCACGCGCTCGAAATGCTCTTTGAATTGAACCGCCCCGTGACTTTGCTCGATGCGTATGAATTGTTGTCCAATGGCGACCTGCTCGAAGAAGAAATGGAAAATCTCGCAAATCTGCTCGAAACGCCGCGCCGGGCCGCGATCCACGCACACTTTTTCGACCGTTTTCTCACCCAACCTGCCGAGCAATTTGGCGGTGTTCGTGAAACCATTGGCAACTACCTGCAATACTTCCTGACCCCGGAAGTTGCTGAAGTGTTTTGCACCGGCGAAAGCACCTTCGATTTCTCGGCGATTGACCAGGGCAAAATCATACTCACGACGATGCCGCAGAAGTTTCAGACCGAACGGCGCTATGTGAACACATTTCTGAAGCTGCTTTATTACAATCACGCCTTGCGCCGATTCGATAAAACCAAGGTGGATCGCGCGAAAGACAATTTGCTCATCCTCTGGGCCGACGAGGCTCAGCGGTTCATGACGGCAAGTGAAGACGGAACGAGCGATTACAATTGTGTGGATGTAATCCGGGAGGCTGGCGCCACCGTCGTTGCCGCCGCGCAAAGCACGACTTCGCTTGTTCCACCGCTCGGCAACGACAAATCAAAAGTCCTGACCCTGAATCTTCGCAACCGAATGATTTTCCGCTCCGCTGACGAAGCCGA
>CAIKLQ010000682.1 GCA_903828255.1 uncultured Verrucomicrobiota bacterium | reverse complement strand
TTGGCCGACTCAACCCCGACGGCACGCTGGACCCCGGCTTCAATCCTGGGGCGGATGGCGCTGTGACTTCCCTGTCGGTGCAGGCGGACGGGAAGATTCTGGTGGGCGGTTCTTTCACCACGCTGGGCGGGCAGACCCGCACTTGCCTTGGCCGCCTAAACCCCGACGGCACGCTGGACCCCGGGTTCAACCCGGGGGCGGTTTACGGGGTGGCTTCCCTGGCGGTGCAGGCGGACGGGATTATTCTGGTGGGCGGACAGTTCACCTCGCTGGGCGGGCAGACGCGTAATTGGCTTGGCCGGCTCAACGCCACCGACCCCGCCACGCAGAGCCTCTCCTTCGAGGACTTTACCATCACCTGGAAGCGCGGTGGCACCAGCCCGGAGGTGTGGCGGACGACCTTTGAATGGAGCAGTGATGGCCTCCTGTGGACCCCTCTGGGAGACGGCACCCGCAACCCCGACGGCTGGCATCTAACTAACGCCGTCGTGCCCGTGGATGCCACAATGCGCGCGCGCGGTTTCGTCACCGGAGGCCGATACAACGGTTCCGGATGGTTCGTGGAGACTCTGGCTGCAAACCGCTCGCATGCGCCGGAATTAAGCGGGGTCTGGCACCTCAGCGACGGCAACATCCAACTCACCGGCTCGGGACCTTCCGGTGCCCCTTACCGCGTCCTGGCGGCCACCGACCTCAGCCTGCCGCTGGGTAACTGGCTGGAGATTGGCAACGGCACATTCACGGGCGGCCTGTTGGACTTCGCCGATTTGCAGGCCACCAACTATCCGCGCCAGTTTTACCGAATCAGCACGCCGTAGTAACGGCCCGCCAGACCGTGCCCAAGTTCCGCGGCGCACTCTGAGCAGAATCCCTGACCGCAGGCTTTGCAACTCCCGACGGCGTCCCGGTCTGGATGGTGGAAACATTTCATTGTGGGCGCATGGTTGCAGGTTTCGTCATTGGCTGGCAAACGAATGTCGCGGCGCGGCACAAGCCCAACTCGCGCGTTTAGAAGTGGACCCCGAGTTTCGGACCAGCCCGTAAGTTAGACTTTTCGGGTTCTGCCGGAGATGAGAGAACGGCAGAACTATGAGTAAACCGAAACGGAAACGGTACACGGGGGTCTTCAAAGCCAAGGTGGGTTTGGAAGCGTTGATGGGCCTCAAGACGGTTGGACAGATTGCCCGGGACTACCAGGTGCATCCGGTCCAAGTGACGCAGTGGAAAGGGGTGATTCGGGATCACGTGCCCGAATTGTTCGAGCCGGCGCAACCCGTTGGGGAGGACTACCCGGAACTGATTGCGCAACTGCACGAGAAAATTGGCCAACTGACCGTGGAGGCGGATTGGCTTACAAAAAGTGCAAGCAATTGGGGTGTCGGGGTCCGGCAGGAGTTCGTGACGCTGGAGCCCGCCCTGAGCCTGCGACGACAATGCGAACTATTGGCGATCTCCCGGAGCGGTTACTACTACGAGCCGGTGGCCGAGAGCGCGGCGAACCTAGCCTTGATGCGGCGGCTGGACGAGTTGCACTTGGCCCACCCGGCGTAGGGTGCTTGGCGCTGCAAAGCAAACACTCGCCAATCTTGCCCGCCTTTGTTAGTTTGAAATCCAATGGTCCTGGGCGCAGTTTGGGGAAGCGGAGTCGGCGCAGCCGGATGGGCTGAAGCAGCTAACGCAACCGCGCCGCGCGGATCATTTCAATAAATCATCATGGCCCTGTGGATCATTCGAGGTTTCTTTTTGTGCCTGTGTTCAATGGGCGGTTACGCCGTGAGCCAGGTGCGGCCTGAGTATGTCGGCGGCCCTCATGCCGCGGTTCTGGGCGTGGTCATCGGCTTTGGGTTTGGCTGGCTGATGATCGCGGTGGACGAGATGCTCAAGGGCTTTTCCTTGCGCGCCTTTTCCGCCATCACGTTCGGTCTGCTCTTGGGGATCGTGGTGGCCCAGTTAATTGATCATTCCGGCATCTTCGAGAATTTCGAGGAGAAGAGTCCAACACGCTGGATGGTCCGCGTGGGGCTGTTCCTGAGCTTCAGTTACATCGGCATCGTGCTGGCCATGCGCAGCAACAAGGAGGACTTCTCGCTGATCATTCCCTATGTTCGGTTCGCGCCCCGCAACAAACCCGACAATTTGTTGCTGCTGGATACGAGTGTCATCATTGATGGCCGGATCGCGGATTTGGTGGAGGGAAATTTCATCGAAGGGCTGATTATTTTGCCGCGCTTCGTGCTCAAGGAATTGCAACAGATCGCCGACTCCAGCGACCCCGTCAAGCGGGCCCGGGGCCGGCGCGGTCTGGAGATGCTCAACCGCATCCAGCGCAACACACGCAACGAGGTGCGAATCCACGATGGCGATTTTCCTGAGGAGAAGGAAGTGGACATGAAGCTGGTGCGGCTGGCCCGCAACCTCAGTGGGAAACTCTTCACGAACGATTACAACATGACCCAGATCGCCGAGTTGCAGAAAGTCGTCTGCGTCAATCTGCACGAACTGGCGAAATCGCTGAAACCCGTCATGCTCCCCGGCGAATCCCTCACCCTGCGGCTCGTGCGCGAGGGCAAGGACAAGGGTCAGGGCGTCGGCTACCTGCCGGACGGCACCATGGTCGTCGTCAACAACGGCCATTCGCAGGTCGGGCAGCAAGTCGAGGTGCAAGTTCAGAGCGTGGTGCAAACGGGTGCGGGCGTCATCGTGTTCGCAGAGTTGCCCCGACCGCTGGCGGCTTAGCTTGAAAGCGTGTTTATGGACCTCATCACTGTTTCCCGATCGCTTAACCCGGCGGACGCGCAATTGATTCGCTCGCGCCTCGAAGCGGCGGGGTTCCATGCCGTCGTCGTGGATGAACTCGCGGCGTTGTGTTTCGAGGGTTATGCCCTGGGCACCGGCGGCATCCGCGTGCAAGTGCCCGACACCGAAGCTGCGGACGCAAAGGATTTTTTGGAATCATCCCCCACCACCTCCGCCGAATGACGCCCGCCAAACGCAAGTCACTCCGCCGGCTCAAGTCACTGCTTCCCGCCGGCGAAATCCATTTTGATGAATCCACGCTCGCGCGCTATGCCGGCGACAAATGGTTCGCCGCGCACCGCCCCGACGCTGTGGCGTTACCGCGCTCGACGGAATCGGTTTCCCGGCTCCTCAAGTTTGCCAACCGCCACCGGATTCCGGTGACGCCGCGTGGCGCGGGGCATGGTTATGTGGGCGGCTGCGTTCCATTGCGCGGCGGCCTCGTGCTCTCGCTCGAACGGATGAATCACATTCGCGAAATCAACGCCGGCGATTTTGTGGCCGTAGTCGAGCCGGGCGTCGTCACGAAAACTTTGCAGGAGGCGGTCGAGAAGCTCGGCCTCTATTATCCGCCCGACCCCGCGAGCCGGAAGGAGAGCTTCATCGGCGGCAACATCGCCACGAACGCCGGTGGCCCGCGGTGTTTGAAATACGGCGTCACGCGCGATTACGTGTTGGGACTCGAAGTCGTGCTCGCCGACGGCACGGTGGTGCGGGTGGGGGGGCGGACGCATAAAAACAAGACCGGATTCGACTTTTCTCGTTTCTTCACCGGCTCGGAAGGACTGCTCGGCGTGGTGACGGAAGCCACCTTGAAATTGATTCCGCTTCCGCCGTATCGCGCGTGTCTGGCGGTGGGGTTCAATTCGATGCAAAACGCCGTCCAAGCTTTGCAGGCGATTCTAGCTGCGGGATTCCTTCCTTGCGCCCTTGAGCTGGCCGATAAATTCACGCTCGCCGCCGCCTACAAGCGCACGAAGAGCGAGCGTCTGCGCGGGTGCCGGGCCCACTTGATTTTGGAGCTCGACGGCCAACCCCGCTCCGTGCGTGCTGAGTTGGGCACGGTCGAGCGGGTGGTCCGCCGCCACGAACCTTTGTTTGTCGAACGGGGTCTGGGCGGGAAAGCCTGCGAGGCCGTCTGGCAAATTCGCCGCGAGTTTTCTTATGCGCTGCGGGACACCGGACTGACCAAGTTGAATCAGGACATTGTCGTTCCGCGCAGCCGGCTGGAGGACTTGTTCAAGTTCGCGGCGCGATTGCAGAAGCAGCATAAGCTGCCGCTCGCCTGTTTCGGCCACGCCGGTGACGGGAACATCCATTGCAACGTCATGGTGGACGAAACGCAGCCCGGGGCGAAGCAACGCAGCGAGGCGGCGGTGGACGAACTCTTCCGACAAGTGCTGGCGTGGGGCGGTGCCATCACCGGCGAACACGGCATCGGCCTCGCGAAAAAGCGTTGGTGGCCGCTGGCGGCGTCGGCGGCCACGCGCGCCTTGCACACGACCGTGAAGCGCGCCCTCGATCCGCACGGCATTTTGAATCCAGGCAAGTTCGTTTGACGAGCGGCGGGTTGCGTCAAGTAGCAGGGGAAGCCCGCCTCACCCGCCGCTTACCAGCACCACAAATTCCCCCTTCAAACTCCGGCTTTGTGTCAGAGCCAGCAACTCCGCTGGCGTGCCGCGCAGAAATTCTTCGAACTTCTTCGTCAGTTCGCGCGCGAGCACAACCTGGCGCTCGGGAAAGACTTCGCTGAGTTCGCCCAGCAAGCGACCGATGCGATACGGTGACTCGTAAAGCACCAGCGTGCCGGCAAAGCTTTTCAACGATTCCAGTTTGTTGCGACGCTGGCCGGACTTGTGCGGGAGAAAGCCAATGAAGTGAAATTCCCCGGTCGGCAATCCACTGGCGGTCAACGCCGTCACCAGCGCGCACGCTCCCGGCACGGCTTCCACGCGAAAGCCTGCGGCGATGGCCGCTTTCACCACCCGTTCACCAGGATCGCTGATACCGGGACTACCGGCATCGGTAACGAGGGCCACTTTCTCTCCGCGCCCTAGCCGCGCGATAATTTCCTCGCTGCGTCTCGCTTCGTTGAACTGGAAATAACTCAGCAAGGGCTTGGAGATGCCGAAGTGTTTCAGCAATTGCCCCGTGCGCCGCGTGTCCTCTGCGGCGACGATGTCGCACTCACGCAGCACGCGCAAGGCGCGCAGCGTAATGTCCTCCAGATTGCCGATGGGCGTGGCGACGAGAAAGAGGGTGCTGCGGGTGAGTGGCGGCAACTGTAATTCCGGGACCATAGACGAGGCGCATCAGACGTCTTTGCGAGGAAACAGCGGCGTCGGTTCGCCAATGGGGTGGCCGGGTTGCATCCCGCCCCAGGCGGCGGTGGAGAATTTATCCGGCGCATCGCTCAAACCGAGTTGCGCATAAATTTTGGTCGCCGTTCCAGGCAGGAATGGCCAGAGCAAGACGGCGAGCACACGACAGGTCTCGGTCAGATTGTAGAGCACTTCGTCGAGCCGTTGCGCTTGCGCCGGATCTTTCGCCAGCTTGAAAGGCGCAGTCTGATCCACGTATTGATTCGCCCGCGTCACCAGCGCCCAGATGGCGAGCAGCGCGGCTTGAAGCTGGCTTTGCTCCAGCAAAGCACGGGTGTCGGCGATGATCTTGGTGGCCTCGGGTGCGAGTTCGTCAGAGCGGGCGGGCACGACGCCGTTGCGGTAACGCTTGAGCATCGAGAGGGAACGGTTAATGAGATTGCCGAGGCCGTTGGCAAGTTCCGCCTGGTAACGGGCCTTAAAGCTGGCGTCGGTCCAGTTGCCGTCCGGGCCAATGTCCAGTTCGCGGAGCACGTAAAAGCGAAAGGCGTCCAACCCCCACTCGGCGATGACCGCAAGGGGATCCACAATGTTGCCGGTGCTCTTGCTGATCTTCGCCCCGTCCTTTTGCCACCAGCCGTGGACGAGGATTTGTTTCGGCAACGGCAGTCCCATCGCTTTAAGCATGATGGGCCAATATACAGCGTGGAATTTCAAGATGTCTTTGCCGATGACGTGGATGTCCGCGGGCCACAATTCAATGGCCGCTGGCCGCTGGCCGCTGGCCGATTGAAACGCGGAACAAGCCGGATCACCGTGCGCGGCGGGGATGCTGATGTAATTCACCAGCGCGTCGAACCAGACGTAGGTGACGTAGCCGGCGTCGAAAGGCAGTGGAATGCCCCAGTTCAACCGCGTGACCGGCCGCGAGATGCACAGGTCCTCCAGCGTGTTGTGCTTGAGGAATCCGAGCACCTCGTTGCGCCGGTAGTCCGGTTGGATGAAAGCCGGATTGGCCTCGATGTAGTCAATCAGCCAGTTCTGCTGGGCGCCGAGTTTGAACCAGTAATTCGTCTCTTGAAGTTTGATCACCTCGCCGTAAGCCGGATCGAACGTGCCATTGGGCAGACGGTCCTTGTCGGTCAGAAACGATTCTTCCCGGGGCGAATAAAAACCCTCGTAAGTTTTCGTGTAAAACTCTCCGGCGGCTTGCAGCTTTGCGAGGATGGCCTGCACAAATTCCTTGTGCCGCGACTCGGTGGTGCGAACGAAGTCGTCATTGGTCAACTCCAGCTTTTGCGCGAACGACTTCCAGTCGGCGGCGAGCGCATCGCAGTAGGCCTGGGGCGTTTGCCCTTCCGCCTGCGCGGCCTGCTGCACCTTCTGCCCATGCTCGTCGAGGCCGGTCAGGAAAAAAACCTCCTGCCCGAAACTGCGTCGCGCACGCGCGATCACGTCGGTCACGATTTTTTCATAAGCGTGACCGAGATGCGGCTGGCCGTTGAGGTAATCAATGGCGGTGGTGATGTAAAAGCGTTTGCTCATCCGGGAACAGTGTGCGGGAGCGGGCGCGCGTTGGCAACTAGCGGCGCGAGCCTCCGGCTTGCGGTTGTGTCGCCAACCTTTCAGGTTGGCGAACCTCAGCAAGCAGCTACTGCCCTCACTTTTCGCCAAGCTGAAAGCTTGCCGACACAGTCGCAAGCCGGGAGGCTTGCGCCACTAACAGGCTTGCGCCACTAAAATCCTGCTCGAAATTCTTCGGGCGGGCGTTACCTTCGAGGCGTGGAGTTTTGGAAGAATGCCCAACGGCTCGCCCACCGCGTCCTTGCCGGCGCGGAGGTGATGCTGCGCCGTAACTGGCGGCGGGCGCTGCAATTGCGCGAGAAATTTGAATTGCGCGAGGAGGCGTTCCACCTCGTTCTGGCCGGCGGCGTGGGCATCATCGGCGGCATTGTCAACCTGCTCTTCTTCGTCGCCATCGAAAACGTGAAATGGTTTTTCCTGCGTCGGCCCGGGGACCCGGTGGAAATTGCGGAAATGATTCCGCCGTGGGAGCGTGCCTTGATTCCCACCCTCGGTGGCCTGGCGGCGGGGTTGGTTTTGCATTTTGGTTTGCGCCTCGTTGGTCGGCAGGGACCGACCAATATGCTCGAGGTCGTCGTGGCGGGGGACGGCAAACTTCCTTTTCGCAGCGGCTTGGTGCGGGCGGCGTCGTCGCTGGTGAGCATCGGCACGGGCGCATCCATCGGGCGCGAAGGTGGCATCACGCAACTCACCGCCACGCTCGCGTCCAAGTGGGGTCAACTCCGCCAGTGGCCGCCGTATCGTCTGCGTTTGCTGGTGGGCTGCGGGGCGGCGTCTGGGATCGCGGCCGCCTACAACGCGCCGATCACGGGGGCGGTGTTTGCCGCGTTGATCGTGCTGGGAAATTTCTCCATGAACCTGTTTGCGCCGCTCGTGTTTTCGTCGGTGGTGGCGGCGGTGGTGTCGCGGAGCTTCTTTGGCATCGCGCCGTCGTACCAAGTGCCGCCGGTGGAATTCACCAGCGTGTTGCAACTGCCGTGGTTCGTATTGTTGGGGGCGATGGCGGGCATCGCGGGCGCCGTTTTCCTGAAAATGATTCAACGCGTCGAATTGCGGTTCCGGCAATTGGGCTGGCCCATTTCCATCCGGCTGGCGATCGGCGGGCTGGCGGTAGGGCTGATCGCGATCAATTTCCCTGGCGTGTGGGGCAACGGCTACGTGGCGGCGAACCGGATTCTGAAAGACCATTTCGATCACCTGGCCGCGCCGTGGTTGCAGGGATGGTTACCGGGCGGGACCGAGGTGGTTTTGTTCCTGCTCGCGTTGTTTCTCGCCAAACTGCTCGCGACCGTGGCCGCCGTTGGCTCGGGCACGGTGGGGGGCGTGTTCACGCCGACGCTCTTTCTCGGGACGAGTCTCGGGGCGCTCTTTGCGACGGTGTTGCATCAACTGGGGGGTGCGCGGGAATTGCCGACCAGTTCTTTCGCGCTCGTCGGCATGGCCAGCATGTTGGCGGCAACCACGCGCTCGCCGTTGCTGGCGATGATCATGGTGTTTGAGATCTCGCTGGATTATTCGCTCATGCCGGCGCTCATGCTGGGCAGCGTGGTATCCATCTTGATCGCGGGGCGACTTCATTCGGAATCCATTTATACCGAACCCCTGCGCCAGCGCGGATTGGAACTGAACCGAGAGGATTCGCGGCCGGGTTTTGCCACCGGGCAGACGGTCGGCGATCTCATGCGGGCACCCGTGCCACCGCTGCGCGAGCAAACGCCGTTGTGCGCCATCGCCGAACGCTTCCTCGGCAGCTCGCTGAATTTTCTGCCGGTGGTGGATGCGGAGCAACAGCTCATCGGCGTGGTGGCGCTACATGATTTGAAGGAGCACTTGAATCCGGGCAGCGAACTGAGCGTGATCATCGCGTCCGACGTGATGCGACCGCCGCCCAAATGCCTGACGCCTAACCTTTCTTTGCTCGAAGCTCTGCCGGTGGTGTTGGAAAGTGAATTGCGAAACATCCCGGTCGTGAGCAGCCTAAAAGAAAACCGGTTGGTCGGTTCGCTGGCGCGCGCTGAGGTGCTCGCGATTTTCTCCGAGGCCATCGCTGCGGGCAGCAAACCGGCGGGGTAAAAACTACAACCCCATTTCCAGCACCGCGCCCAGGGTCACGGCCAGGAGCCAGATCAACAGCACTGCCGTCGTCTTGCTCAAGCCGGCGCGGACGAGGCGGTGCGAGAGGTGGTTGGTGTCCCCAACGTAAAACGGTTGGCCCATCCGCCAGCGGAGGATCACAACCCAGGCCAGGTCCAGCAACGGTACCGCCAACACCACGAGCGGAGTGAGCACCGCGAGCGGTCGCGGACGTTGCGCCGTGTAAAAGTGGGGGAGGATCGCGAGCACAGCGAGCAGGTAGCCGGTGAGATGGCTGCCGGCATCGCCGAGAAAGGCGCGGGCGTTCGGAAAATTGTGGGGCAGAAATCCCAGCAGCGCGCCGCACGCAAGCAACGCGATCAGCGCGACGAGGTATTGTCCATCTGCAGCAGCGATCGCTCCGAAATGCCACGCGCCGATCGCGCCAAGACCTGCGCACAGCCCGTTCATGTTATCCATGAAGTTGAACGCGTTGATGATGGTCAGCAGCCAGAGCATCGTGACAACGTAACTGAAAATGAGATTGGGCACGAAGAGCGTGATGCGCACCCCGGCGCTGCAGAGCACGGCGGCGATCAGCAATTGCCCGGCGAATTTTGGCAGGGCGCGCAGTTCGTGTTTGTCGTCCAGCCAACCGAGTGCCGTGACGCCGACCGCGCCGATAAGAATGGCGAAAAGTTGCAGGGCGCGGCGATTTAAGCCGTGAACCAGCGGGGCCGCGCCGGTCATTTGCGTCGGGTTGAGTTGGAGCAACAGCGCGGCGGCGAGGAGCGGCAGGAGCAGTCCCGTAAGCACCGCCAACCCGCCGGCCAGCGGGATCGGCGCGGCGTGGATCTTGCGATGCCCGGGATCATCCACGAGTCCGGTGCGCAAACACCAGCGTCGCCAAAGCGGCAAAGTGGCGAACGTAGTCACAAACGCGCTCAGGAGCGCGGCGAGATAGACGTTGAATGGGAAGCTCAGGGGGACCATTGCGTGGTGGCGTTCATGGCAGCGGGCCGGTGGGACGCAAACTTTTGTCCGCCGGGTCCGCCGGGTCAGGGCGAGTTTGCCCCAACCGGAGGTAGAGCGCGTGCAGTTCGTCCACCAGGCGCTCGGTGGAAAAGTTTTGGCGCACAAACGCCTGGCCGCGTCGCCCGAGTGATTCACGCAACGGCACGTCGCCTGCCAGCTTAAGCAATTGTTCCGTCAGCGTGCGGGCGTCGCCGGGCGCGATCAGGAAGCCCGTTTCGCCGTCGCGGCAAACCTCGTTGGCTCCGTCGCAATCGTAAGCCAGAACTGGCCGAGCCGCAGCTAACGCCTGCGGCAAAGCGCGCGGCAGCCCTTCCCGCCGGGACAAGTGAACCACGATGTCCATGATCCCGATGAGTGACGGCACTTCCTCCGGTCGCACGAGGCCGGTAAAAACAAAGTGCTGCGCCAGCCCGAGTGAATGGGCGCGGTCCTCGAACCGCCCGCGCCACGCGCCATCGCCGACGAGGAGAAATTTTATTCGTGGACAATGGCGCACCAGTTCGGGCGCGACGGCCAGCAGATCATCGTGGCCTTTGAGTTTGAACAGGCGCGCAATTTTGCCGACGACAAGGTCCTCCGGCGTGAGGCCGAAGCGGGCCCGCAAGGCGCGATCGTTCTTGGCGGCGAGAAACGGCGCGAGGTCGAAGCCGCTGAAAATTTTCGTGTATTGCTGCGAGCGGCCAATGCCGGCGGCGAGATATTGTTGCTTCATCGCGTCAGCGACGACGACGAAGTGATCGGTGACGCGGCCGGCCCAGCGTTCAGCCGCGCGGAAAATCGAATTGGCGAGCGCGCCCTGAAACGGGCCGAACGATGGCCCATGAATCGTGTGGACGATGATCGGCACGCCCGCGCGTCGGGCCGCCAGCCGTCCGAGTACCCCGGCTTTGCCGCTGTGGGTGTGGACAAGATCGGGCCGGCGCTCACGGAATAAGCGGGTGAGTTCTTGCAACGCCCGAAAATCTTTCCACGGATGGATGGGCCGCACGAGTTCCGGCAGCCGCGTGAGCAGGCCGGGGTGTGCAACGAAACACGCTTCCAACGAACCTTCCGGGCCGGAGGCTGGGCCGGAGATCAGTTCGACCTCCAGCCCCGGTTTGGCCCGGAGGCCGAGCACCGAGGCGACGGTGTTTTCCTGGGCACCACCAACGATCAACCGGGTGATGACGTGCGTGACGCGCATGACGCGCGGACTCAGGGTTGCGACGGTTTGACGCCCCGGAGTTCCTTCAAGCGAGTTTCAACGAGCTGCGTTTCCGCCGCGCCGGGAATGGAGTTGGAGAGATAGGATTCGTATCGCTTGATGGCCGTAACGGGGTCCTTGCGGCGGAAGGCAATCTCACCGAGGCCGAAATAAATCTGGCGCGCATCCGGGAACAGGCCCAGCAGTGTTTCGTAATCTTTTTGCGCTGGCTCAAGCTGATCGGAGCGGAGGTAGGCGATGGCGCGATTGAGCAAGGCGTCGGGCCGGTTTGTTTGCAAGGCGAGCAGTTGGTTCATGGCGCGGATCGCTTCATCGAAGGCGTTGAGTTGGATGTGGAGGAAGCCTTTGTTCAGCAAGGCCGTCGGGTTTTCTGGCTGCTGTTTCAATTGCCGGTCAACGATCCCCAGCGCGTTCGTGAAGCGAGCGTTTTCAGAGTAAACCGCGATGGCACTGGCGAGGAGGTAGTCGTCAGAGGGTGCCGCCTGCACCGCGGCTTCGAGCAGCGTGTTGGCGCGTTCCGGCTCGTTGCTGAGGAAGTAAGCTTTCGCTTCAAGGCTCAAAGCATCCGCGCGGTTGGTGGTGGAAAGGTTGAACCGGTCCGGATGTTCCAACAGATCGCGGCTCAGTTCTATTGCGCGATCGGTTTTCCGGGCGATGAGATTGAGTTCGCAGAGGTATAGCTGGGTGGGGGCGTCGTCCGGTGCCAGAGCGTGAACGCGCGCAAAGGACTGCGCGGCCTGCCGGTAAAGGCGTTTTTCGAGGAGCGCTTTGCCTTGGGCGTAACAGATGCTCGGCTCGTCGAACGGCCCGTTCTGGCCTAGTACTTGGTTCCAACTATCGGCTTTTCCGAACCGGTCTTCCACCGTCTGCCCCTTTTCGAACGGGGGCCGCTTTCCCGCACGCGAGTTCTTGTTGTATTCGAGATTGATCCGCGCCACGACATTGTCAGGATTGAGTTTTTGGGCGAGGTCGAAATGGCTTGCGGCGGGTTCGAGTTCACCGGTCTTCTGCAGTTCCACGGCCCAATAGTTGAGCGCGCGGGAGTAGAGCGCGCCGGCGACGCGGGCTTCGCGGGGAGGTTCCGGTGGGAGGTGCAACCGCAAAAGGAGTTGATCCCGCAGGGCGGATGGCGTTGCCGCGTCGTGTGAGGCGAGCGCCGCAAGAATTCCCGGGAAGATGTCGCGGCCCGCTCGCGCCCAGAACGCTTCGTTCTCCGCCACGGTTGGGGCTGGGAGCGGGGGTGGTAGCAGGTCACCCGTGGCGAACGGTTGCAGCTTGAACAGCAACCCGTGGGGCTCCTGGTAAAAGTGCTCGAAGAACGCGCCGAAGCTCGAATGTGCGTAAAAAAGCTCTCCCGCCTTTGCGAAGCGGTTGAGCACATCCAGCCAGGACAATTGGTTGGTCTGTCCGGGGCCGGTGGCTCCCAAGTTGGCGGGCCATTTTTCGCCGTATTGTTGCCGTAAGTAGCGCTGGTATCCAAGCGAGCCAAATGCCAGGGGCAGGCCTTCCACCACCACCAAGTCGTTTGCGCGGCCGGCTTGCGCCAACCAGGCCCGGGTGGCCACCACTTGCCGCGGGTCATCCACCAGCAGACAGCCGCGCTTGGGCAATTGCTCGCCACTCACGCGGGCAAACTCCGCCAGAGGGCTGTGATTGGCGGCGCGGATCGTGGGCCAATTCTTTATCACCAGACTCGCGGGTGCCGCTACTGCCAAAACGATCACTCCCGTCGTCGCGCTGCGGTGCAGAAAAAGCGCCAACGGAGGAGTCCGGCGGACTCGGACGACCAGCGGCTTGAACACCAGCAGGAAATAGCCGCTGAAATAGCCCACGCTCAGCGCGCTCAAGAAATACAGACTCAGGAATGAAAGACCATAACCGCTCATTCGCGGACTGACCTGTGGGTCCAGCATGACCCACACGCACACCAGCAGAAACAGGGCATGTACGACGTGAAAAACAAACGCCGCCATCCACACGCCCAACTGGCTCGTGTCGGAGGACCGCACCGCCGACCGGATGGACAGCACAAGCACTGGCAGCAGGGACGTGAGCGACATCAGCACTAGAATCTTCCTCGGAAACGTGAGCGCATAATTTTTCTCCCCGAGAAAATTTGCTTTCAGCGCCGGCCAAAAATCAATCGCTTCGATCTTTGAAAGTGACCCCACCGTCGGCAAAAGGAGGTAAAGCGCTAGGCCCAGCAAACCGAACAAAGACAAGCGGCCCAAAAAACGCAGGTTGAAAAAATTGAGTCCCCGCAGCCAGATGACGGCCGTCAGGAACAGCGGAAAGGCGACCAGCATGAACCAGTCACCGGTCATGAGCGCGCCGTAAGCCAGAGCCGCCTTGTATAGCCACGCCTCGCGATCATCTCGGCGGTACTCTAGCAGCGCGCGAACCACATAGGCGAAGCCGAGCAGGCTGACCATGTCCCGGGTGCCGTTCGTGGCGTGCTCCCAGAAGGTCAGTTGCAAGCCGCACACCAACACGGCGAGCAGCGGAGGCAGCCATGCCAGCGGGACGCTCAGCAGCGCCCCTTGGCCCAGCTCCCGTTCGCGTTGGGCCTTGGTGCGGTCATGCGGCAGCAATGCCACCGCCCGCGCCAGCAACCCCAGCGTCAACGCCGCGCACAGGGCGGAAAGCAAGTTCACCCCGAGCGGCACCCACTGCGGGGGCAGGAGGCGCAGCGGCGCAGAAACGGCATAATACAACGGGAAGAACACCTCGGACTGCCAGTTGTAACCGGAAATAATTGCGACCGGGGTCAGGTTCGCAACGGAGATCCAGTGATTAAGCGTGCCGAGGTAGAACCCCAGCGCCGCCAGGCCCACCAGCCAAGGCAGACGGTTTCGCACAAAACTTCCACCCACATTCGGTTCGTTTTCCATGATAGTCTTCCGCAAAGTTGCATGGCCGCCGCCCCTCTTGGCAAGCCTAGTTTGAGTTCAGTCGCGCGTCACTGCCAAGCCGCGCGCCCTTAAATCCGCCACACATTCCACATGTTGGGTTTGCGGAAACATGTCCAGCGGGGTCACCCGGGCCACTTCAAAGACACCGTCGCCGCATAAAATGTTCAAGTCTCGCGCCATCGTCGCCGGGTGACACGAGACATAGACGATCTGCGCCGGCTTCACTTCGCGCAACAACGCCAGCGTCTGTGGCAGACAACCCTTGCGCGGCGGATCGAGCAACACCGACGTCGCCCCCGGTGAAAGGCGTTTCACCAAGTCCGGCAACACCGTCTCCACCATGCCCGAAATGAATTCTCCGTTCGTCCGGCCGCGGGACTCCGCGTTGCGCCGCGCCGACTTGATCGCCTGCGCGTCATACTCAACGCCCACGAAGGTCTCCACCGCGTCCGCCAGCTCGATGCCGAAGAAACCCACGCCACAATACAAATCCACCAGATGCCGCGTGCCCGCCGCGCGAAGCTGCTCCCGCACCGTCTCCACCAGCTTCGGCAGCAGGAAGAAATTATTCTGGAAAAAGGAATCCGGCCCGACGTGCCAGCCTTCCGGAGCCACACGCAACACCACTTTGATTCCGCCCTTGGGTGGAGGATTCGCACGCACATGGCGGATCTGTTCGTTCAGCGCTGGCTCGGCGATCTTGCAATCAAAGATGTCCTCCACCAGCCCGCCATCCCAGCGCACGAAGCCGATGTTCAACCGCTGCTCCGGCTTGTTCCACTGACTGCGAATCATGATGCGATTCCGGTATCCATAGGGTTGCGGGCACGGCACGACCGGCAATACCAGTTCCGGCGTCAACCCTCCGATGCGTTGAAATAAATCCGCGATCTGCTTGTGTTTCACCCGCAACTGCGTGGCGTAGGCAAGGTGCTGGTACTGGCACCCGCCGCAGGCCGCGAAGTGCGCGCACGCCGGCGCTACCCGTTCCGGCGAAGCCTCAATCACACGCAAGAGCTTCGCCCGCGCAAAACTTTTCTTCACCTCCGTGACTTCCGCTTCCACCTTTTCACTCACCAGCACGAACGGCACGAACACGACAAAGTCATCCACCCGTGCGACGCCCTCGCCGCCGAAGGCAATGTCCTGGATGGTCAACGATACGATTTGGCCCGGAGCTAAATTCACCGGGGAACGTTACGGGCGGGGGCGAGGAGGAAAAAGTTTATTTGCACGCAGGCAACTATGGCTGATTCATCCTGACGGTAACCATGAGGAATGATAGGCCGTTACGAGCGAGAAGGCTTTCCGGCATTGTTTGGCTGCCATGAAGTCATAGAAACCGCTCAGAGTGGCTTTGCGCCGGTTGCGACACCTGCGACA
>CAIKLQ010000681.1 GCA_903828255.1 uncultured Verrucomicrobiota bacterium | reverse complement strand
GCGTTGTCCAGGTGGAAGCGGAAGGCGCGGCCCCGATGGCTGTCGCCGAGAATGCCATCGGCGGCATCCGCCCAGCCGTAGTTGCCGGTGATGGTTTGATTGGTGATCGTCTTGCTGCCGTTCGTCAGGCCGGAGTAGGACCCGAAATCGCGGCCGGAGTAACTAATGTGCGCTTGGGCGACATTGCTGGCCGTGAGGCAGACTGCGGCAGTCACCAGACCGCCAGCGAGCTTGGTTGCTGCCCGGAGGGCAGATTTAGTCTTCGTTGCTTTCATTTGTGTTTCTAGCTTTCGTTTGGTTGTTGTTTTGTTGTTTTGTTGTTTAATTCTCCCGGATGCGGAAGAAAAGTTTCGCGGCGGCGGAGTTCGTCGCTGCCGATTGCAGGTAGTTGTTGCCCGTGAACGGCCCGGCAAAGGTCGTCCAGTTCCCGGACTGGAGGTTGGAGGTGGATTCGACGGAGTAGGTTTTTCCCACAGCCGTGCCGAACGTGACGGCAAATGCACCCGGCTCCTTGGCCCAGGAGGAAATCGTCAGGCCCGCTTGGAAGTAGAAATAGTAGAGTTCTGATGGCGTGTGTATCGGGCCACCACCGGCGCCGTTGCTGGAGGTGTCGAGCAGGCGGCAACCCAGCTTATACAGGCCGGGCTGCGAGGCTGTGAACGTGCGACCATGAATGTGGCCGTAGGGATCCGCGCCGGGCGAGCCGTCGCTCTCGCTCAACGCGAGCAAATTCGTGCCGTTCGCCGTTCCGACTGGCAGCGTGAACAAGGGGTAACTGGTGGCGGGGTTGCCGGCGTCCTGCATCCACACGCCGAACTCTCCGCCCGACGGACCGCTCATCGAGACGATTTGCAGTTGCAGGAAAGCGCCGTCCGCCGCGTGACCGAACGCCGGCCCGCCGTTGTCCAGCGTGCTGGCCAGCGCGGTGAACGTGAAGCCCGCCCCCTGATAGAAATTGGAGAACGAACCCGCGTTGGTGAACGTGAGATAAACGTCGTAGCCCGCAGCGGTGTTGTAGTTGGTGCCGTTGGGGAAATAGAGTTGCGCGTCCTGTGTGGTGTTGGTGGCCCCGGCATTGACGTGGACGTGTTGCGCTTGCAGCGCCGCGGGCCAGAGCAGCAGAACGCCGCTCGCCAGCAGCGCAACGCGGAATGAAGGTGCAGGGAGGTATCGTTGGGATTTCATAGAGTTTGGTTTACGGATTGCCGTCGGGCCGCACCAGGCGGTTGCCGGTGGTCTGGATTTGTTTGAGGACTTTCGGCCACGCGAGTTTTTCAACGTGGCCGTCGGCAAACAGATAATTCGCGCTCGTCTGATGGCGTTTCACCGCCACCTGCGTCGGAAACACAGCGGGTGAGTAACCGCCGGCCGAGGCGTCGGCGAAGTGAAAATGGTCCGCGCCGTCGTATTGGTCATCGCATTCGGCGAGATAACACGTCGCGGCGGGCGCTGGCAGCGAGGTGAGTTTGGAGAAATCCAGGGTCTCCGCGCCGAACGGATGCGTGGTGAGAAAGTCATTCAGCGCGTAGCTGTAAATGCGTTGCTGGTTCTTGTCCTCCGGGCAGCGATAGACGTTGGTGCCGGTAAAAGGCACGAGCGTGCCGACCCAAGACGCGCGAATGTGCGAGGATTGCGGGAGCGTGTCGCGGTTCTCCCCGCAATACATCACCATGCCCAGGCCGATCTGCCTGACGTTGTTGAGGCAGGCGGTAGCGCGGGCCTTTTGCTTGGCCCGGCTCAACGCCGGCAGCAGCATGGCGGCCAGGATGGCGATGATGGCAATCACCACCAGCAACTCGATCAAAGTAAAGGCACGTCGGCCCAATGTTCGTAATAAAGTCATGTGAATTCGTGCGCTCAGGCGCGCACCAAGCAAACGGGATATTGCCGGAAGTTCTCCG
>CAIKLQ010000680.1 GCA_903828255.1 uncultured Verrucomicrobiota bacterium | reverse complement strand
TGAGCCGGAGGTCTTTAAGCGCGGACAATTTACTTTCAACCGGCGCTTCATCGAAACCAAGTTCGTCAGCTTCTTCGGCGTCGTCCGGCATGGCGAGCACAAGGATTCCGTGCTGCTGTTCAAGACCGCGCGGGGCGAGTTTGTCGCCACCCGCATCACCCGCATCGCGGCCAACGATTTGCACGCGGAAGTCCGCAAAGGCACGGCCAGCTCGGAAGTCATCATCCCTTTCGGCGAAATTCAGGAGGTCCAGATAAAGCACAAAGATGCGTGAACCCAGCCGGAAACCCCCTACCCCACCCCCCCAACCAACTTCACACCCGCAACCTAAGACGTTATTTATGAAATACCGAACCATCCTCCTCTTCGGCGAACCTGGCGCAGGCAAGGGCACGCAGGGCAAAATCCTCGGCACCATCCCGAACTTTTTTCACTGCGCCTGCGGTGACGTGTTCCGCTCGCTCTCTGCGGCGGACCCGCTGGGCCGGGTCTTCATCGAATACTCCAGCAAGGGCCAACTCGTGCCCGACGAACCCACCATCGAACTTTGGCAGCAGTTTATTCGCAACTGCGTCAAGGGCGAGCGCTTCCATCCCGAAAAGGACACCTTGGTCCTGGATGGCATCCCGCGGAACGTGCATCAAGCCGAAATCCTCAAGGACACCATTGACGTGAAGGCGGTCTTTGTCCTCCACTGCTCAAACTCGGAAGCCATGGTCCAGCGCCTCCAGCAACGCGCCCTGAAAGAGAACCGGCTGGACGATGCCAATCTCACGGTGATCCGGGACCGGCTTAAGGTTTATGATCAGGAGACCAAACCGTTGTTGAGCTTTTACGGCAAGAAAATCGTGCATCGGATCAACTCGACCCAAACGCCGCCGAATGTTTTGTTCGATTTGCTCCAGCACGTCACCAAAGCCATCAAGTGATCCCCCGCGGCCCCGACGCGGGCCGGGGATCAAACCGGCAATGCGCGTTCCGATTTGGCCTTGGCTCGCGCGCATTTGGCTTGGCGGTTTTTCTTTTTGCCTGAGTGCATGACGCCGTTGCGAATCATCTTCATGGGCACGCCGGAGCTGGCGGCCGTCAGTCTCGAAGCTCTGCTGCGGACTCCCGCGTTTCAAATCGTCGCCGTCGTCACGCAACCGGATCGGCCCAAAGGACGCGACTTGAAACTCCAGCCCTCGCCGGTCAAGGAAATCGCCCGCGCCGCCGGATTGCCCGTGCTGCAGCCGCTCAAAGCCCGCGAGGAAAATTTCATCGGCGAACTGCGCGCCTTGCAGCCCGACCTGATTGCCGTGGCGGCGTTCGGACAAATTTTGCCGCAGAGCATTTTGGATTTGCCGCGGCTCGGCTGCTTGAACGTCCACACCTCGCTGCTGCCCAAGTATCGCGGGGCCGCCCCGATTCAGTGGGCGATCGCTAATGGCGAAACCGAGACCGGCGTCACGATCATGAAAATGGACGCCGGCATGGACACCGGCGCGATCCTGACGCAGCGCGCCACGCCGATTCACGCCGCGGACAACGGCGAAACCTTGCACCACCGCCTCGCGCAAATCGGCGCGGAACTGCTGCTCGAAACGATACCCGATTACGCCGTCGGGCAGCTCACGCCCCGCCCGCAAGACCCCGCGCTCGCCACGCTCGCCCCCAAGATCAAGAAGGAATCCGGGCGCATTGATTGGCGGCAACCGGCCACGACGATTTGGAATCGGCTGCGCGCCTTTACGCCTTGGCCCGGCGCGTTCACCTTCCTGCCCGCCCAACCACAGCCGCAGCTTCTGAAGATCTGGCAAGCCGAAGTCGTTTCCCAAACCGGCGCGAGCGGAGAGATTCTTCACACCGACAAAGACGGAATCGTGGTCGGCTGCGGCACAGAAGCGTTGCGCATCACCACGCTTCAGCCCGAAGGCCGCCGCCGCATGGCCGCCGCGGAATTCCTCGCCGGACACGCCCTGCCCGCCGGCCAAATCCTTGGCTAACCAAACCCCGTAGAACCGGCGGCGCGACGCCTGTCCTAGCCCCGTCCCCGCGCAACTCCGAACCAGCTACGCTGCGAGCCTCGCGTGTGCCGCCATAAATTGTCCCACGCGCTTCGCATCCACGGCGCGCGACCAATGCCCATCGGCCTTGAAATGCGAACCCACGATGAAGCCATCCGCCACCGGGAAAAATAGCCCCAGGTTTTTCTCCGTCACGCCCGAGCCAAGATAGACCGGCAGCCGCGTTTTCTTTTTCACTTCACTGAGGTCGCTTCGCTTCGGGGGATCACCCGTCACGCTGCCGGTGACGATCACCGCGTCACCGCGCATAAACTCCACCGCGTGCGCCGTCTCGCCAATTCCCACGTCGGCTGTGATCGCGTGCGAACTGTGCTTCTTCTTTACGTCCGCCCAAACTTGCACGCGCTCCGCGCCGATCGCGCGCCGATACCGCAGCAGTGCCGCCGCCGATGACTCGATAAGGCCCTCGTCTGCCACATGCGCGAACGCGAACCCCTCGGCGCGAATGAAATCCAACCCCGCAGCGTGAGCCACGGCGAGAGCCTCGTGGTTCGCGCCTGCCAGAATTTGAATCCCGCACGGCAGCTTGCTCGCCGCCTTGACCGCCCGCGCGATGATTGCCAGGGCCGCAACGATTTCCGGTCCCACCCCGCCACGCAAATACGGCGTGTCGTGCATGTTCTCCAGCATCAAGCCTTGCACGCCAGCCTCGCAGAACAGCTTCGCCTCGCACAGCGCTTGCGCCTCAATTTCCGCGAGGGCCAAACCGCTGGCTGGCGTGCCCGGTAGCGCGCCAACGTGAAGCATTGCGATTACGGGTTTGCCGGAGGTGAAAAGGGTGTTTGGTTTGGTCATGGCCCGCGGAGTATGGAGCGAGGTGCCGGCAGGCGCAATGTGATGATCTACTTCGAGTGGTTGAACCTCTGATCCGTGCGCCGCTAGGCGCACCAAAGCTAATCCGCCGCCTCCAGCAATTTCAAAATCGCCAAGATGTTCAGCAGCGCTTTCGGTGCAAACCCGCTTACCTCGATATACTCGGGCACCTTTGAGCCGTCCGCGCTACGCTCTGAACAATGGTCGTTGTCGCCCCACGGTCCGAGGCCGTCGAGCGTGGGTGCGGCGTCCCAAATCAGATTGCCATCGCTCAACCCACCACGTTCCTGAAGGTTGACCGGGTAGCCGATGTCCCGTCCCGCTTCCTCAAAAAACCGGCAGATTCGATCCGTCGCCGCGTTGCGGGGCCAGGGCGGACTTTCCGTCAAAATCTCGACTTTGATCTGGCAGCAATAACCGTCCACGAGACTTTTCACTTCGCCAGGACCGGCCAGCGCAGCCAAAGCGGCTTTTCCACTTTGATAAACTTCGGTCGTGAACGCCCGGAACTCACCCTCGACCACGGCTTCATGTGGGACGCGATTCAACACCGTACCGCCGGACACCGTGCCGACGTTGAACGTGAGGTCGCGCTGATAATCCGTCACCGCAGCGATGCGCGGCAGGAGATGACCCAGTTGCACGATGGCATTCGCGCCTTGCGAATGCTTGCCCCCGGCGTGCGCGCCGCGACCGCTCACCGTCACGCGCCACGTCGCCCGGCCCTTGCGCGCCACCACCATCAAGTGTTCGTTGCCCAACCGCCCTTCCGATTCAAAAACCAAGGCCGCCCGCGTATCCCGGTCAAACCGGCTGCGGCACATGTGACCGAAGTCCGGCGAGTACATCTCCTCCGCCGAGTTCAGCAGCAAAGTCCAAGTGGTTTCTTCAAACACTTTCGGCTCCTGCCGCCGCAGCGCCTCCAGCACCAACCACATCATCGCCGTGCCGCCCTTGATATCGTGTGTCCCGGGGCCGAAGATGCGGTCGCCTTCAACAGACCAGCGGAAATTGTTGCGCTCCTCCTCCTCCGGCGGAAACACGGTGTCGAGGTGCGAGATGAAGGCCAGATTGCGCGCCGTAGTTCCACGTCGCGTCAGCACGAGATGACTGGCGAACCTCGGATTCGTGGAAGGCACGGACTCGGCGATGAAGCCAAGCGACGCAAACTGCTCCGCAGTAAACTGCGCGACACGGTTCACGCCCGCAGGATTGAGCGTCCAACTGTTGATGCCGACCATCTGACGCAACATTTCCCAGGTGGCGGGCATTTTGGAATCCAGGAAAGCTTTCAAGGCGGCCGCATTGTGCATCACCAGAGAGTGAGAGGATTCCCCCCACAGGTCAAACCGGCTCTCACTGAGAAGTTCGCGGAGTGAACAAGAAATCGAATCGCCGAAGTTCAAGTTGTCTTCCCTGCCCGGCGCAGGCTGGGTGGGTTGACAATTCTCCGAAATGAGATTTCGGGCTTTGAGCTTGAGAACGCCATCGGAGCGCGGCTTCGCCGACTCTCCGCGAGTCCGACTTCGGAGTGCGAGTTAAGGCACCTCAGAAAGCAGGCGCTAAATCCGCACTTACTCCAACCGCTTCGCCTCAAGATGGCAGCGCCAGCGCCGGGAATACGGTCGGCTTTAGCGCCATTCTTGTCCCGGCGCAATCTCCAACCCGGGCTCAAAAGTCCAAAACGCGATTCTCCATTTCGGCAATTCTCACTCGTTCGCGACTTGACCCCTCGCTTGGACTGGCAAATCCTCTGCGCATGAAAATGAAGTGTCTTCTCACAGTAGTCACCGCAGCCATTGTCAGCTCCGCCAGCGCCGCCGATTCGCCGGTGAAGTTTCAAAAGACCCGCCTCACCGGGACATTTATTTCCGAAGGCGCCGCCGCCGCCGACTTCAATCACGACGGCAAGATGGACGTCGTCGCCGGCTGGCAATGGTTCGCCGGTCCGGACTTCACTTCCGCCCACAATTACGCCCCGCCGCCCGCCAAGCCCTACGATGGCGCCGCGAGTTATTCCGATTACTTCCTAACTTACACCTACGATTTCAACGGCGACGGGTGGGACGACATTCTCGTTTACAGTTGGCCCGGTAAAGACGTCGCGTGGTATGAGAATCCCAAGGGCGGCGACGCGCTTTGGGCCCGGCACAGCATCCTCGCCGAGGCGGACAACGAGTCCCCCACGATCGGAGACATGAACGGCGACGGGAAGCCGGAGTTGATCTGCCACACCGACGGGCGTTTTGGTTTCGCCGAAGCCGACTGGACGCATCCGGATCGCGCTTGGGCGTTCCACTCCATCTCGCCCCAAAACAAGAAGGGCATTTTCCGCTATACCCACGGCTACGGCTTCGGCGACATCAATGGCGACGGCAAGCCCGACTTGCTCGAAAAGAATGGCTGGTGGGAACAGCCCAAGGACTATCGCGCCAGCGACGAATGGACGTTCCACAAAACGTCCTTCGGCCCCGAGGGGGCAATGGGCGGCGCGCAGATGTTAGTTTATGACGTGAACGCTGACGGCCTCAACGACGTGATCACGAGTTGGAACGCCCACGGCTACGGGCTGGCGTGGTATGAGCAAGTTCGCAACGGCGGCGAAATCAGCTTCAAGGAGCACAAGCTCATGGACAGCAAACCGGAGGACAGCCCGTACGGCGTGAAGTTCTCGCAAGTCCACGCCTTCGCCCTCGCCGACATCAACGGCGATGGCGCGATGGATTTTGTCACCGGTAAGCGCTTCTGGGCGCACGGCCCGAAGGGGGACGTGGAAACGGACGCGCCTGCCGTGCTGTATTGGTTCGAACTCAAACGCGGCCCGGACCACACCGCCGATGTCATTCCGCACCTGAGTGACAACGACTCCGGCGTCGGCACGCAGATCACCGCGGCCGATCTCAATGGCGATGGCCGCCCCGACGTGATCTCATCGAACAAGAAGGGCTTGAGCGTCTTTATCCAACAGAAGTAGCGCGAGGACGCGGCTCAGTGAGCCGCAGCAGTTCCGCAAGCGAAGTGGCTTTGGAAAGTCTCGATCTGGCCACCAGTTTGGACGCGCTGCGGGTCACAGACCCCGCACGCCGTTTGGTTTGAGACGCGGCCACGCCGGGTTTATCGTCGCCCTTCAGCGTCTCTGCGTTAGTTTCCCCCGCAGTTTAACCGCACGGTGGCAGCTCAGAGCTTCTTGATGAAAAGCTGCCGGAAGGCGACGGGGTCGTTGTGACCGGCGAAGCCAAAGCTGCCGCTGGTCCGGTCTTTGCCGGGATGCGCGCTGTTCGCCATGACATTTGCCATGTCCACTTTGCTCAAGTCGCAGTCGAGAATCTGCGTGCCGTTAAGTTCCACCTTGATCGTCGAGCCCTTGACGATCACCTGCTCGTAGTTCCACTCGCCAATCGGGCGCTGATAACCACGGGCGGCGGCGACCATGCCGTAAGCTGACCCGTGGGCCTGACGAGCATCAATCTGCTGCCCGGTGGCTTGTTCGTAATTGTCATCCAGCACCTGGAGTTCGCACATGCCGTCGTAGGCGGGATTGCCGTGACCGGGATAACGAATCGCCAGCCCGTTGTTGCCACCCTTGGGCAATTTGAATTCCAGCCGCACGACGAAATCAGCGTATTCGTCCTTCGTGTAAAGCGATCCCCCTTTGCCGGGCCGACATTGAATCGCACCGTCCACCACTTGATATTCATTCACCGGCCCTGCCCAACCCGTGAGATCCTTGCCATTGAAAATTGATTTGAATCCCTCCGCCGCGAGCTGCTGCTCCTGTTTCCTCTCCCCAATCCCCTTCCCCGTCACCGCGCCGCCGGGCCGGGCTTGCGCGAGAATCTGATTCGCCTCCGCCGTGCCGATCTCGCGGATGAAGATTTTCCGCCAGCGAATCTCCCCGCCGTGGGTTTGCAATTGGATCGGACCTTTGGGCGGGACGGGCAGCTTGCGATCGTAATAATTCTCCATCAGCGCGTGATCCACCACGAGCTTCTGGTTCAACCACACGCTCACCCGCGATCCCACCATCACGACGCGCACCGCGTTCCACTGCCCAAACGGTTTGTCCGCCAGCACCAGCGGGTCTTTGCCGGGCGCGCCGGGACTGTTATTCCACAGCGACCCCGAACCTTTGTCCGCGCCCAACGGGAACTTCGCTTTCTCCGTGTAATCCCAGATTTGCACTTGCGGACAACCGCGCAAATAAATGCCCGAATCCGCCAGCGGCACCGTCTTGTATTCGAGGAGCAACTCGAAATCCCCGTAATCCTTTTCCGTCGTCGCGTAAGCGCCCTTCCCGTCATTGACCAACTCATCCTTCTGGATGGACCAATGCGCCCGCATCGTCTCCGTCCACTTGGCGATCTGCGCCGCGCGTTCGGCCTCCGGCATCGCGAGCAGCTTGCGATGATCAAACGTGTCGCCGCCGCGCCAACCATTCAAGTCCTGGCCGTTGAACAACGCGGTGAAGCCGCGCGGGGCTTTCACGGCGTGGGCGGCGGCACTGCAAGCGCTGGGCACGGCCATCGCCAGCACGCCAAAGGTCAAACAAAGTCCGAAGGTTTTTGTCATTTTCATGAATTTAATTTCCCCGCAGCCTAAGAGTTTGCGCGGCGGGATGCACGCAAATCTTTGCGCCCCGGGCGACGTTGCGCGAGGCCGCGTTAGGGTTCTCCGGGCCGGTTGGGCAAGTCGCCTTGGCAGCAGGCTTCTTGGAAGATTGCGGCAAACTCAACGGGCGGGTTCAACAACGGATGGAACGGACGCTCGGCCCGATTACATCACAAGACAGGCTGGACGACTCACACGCGCCTCGGTCCCTTCCATCTTTTGGTGGCATCAGGCTCATGGCATCCACCCAAATGGTTTTGATGACTGACCGGCTTCACGCTCGCACTTCTTCAAATACGAGCGCAGCTTCCATCCAGCTACCACAAAAGCTGCTGCAACTGTCAAAACGATAATCCCAGCCAACACGTCGTGCTTGTGAACATCGCTGCTCTTCTGCTCTGGCGATAAATTCAGGAAAAGAAACAAAAGACCAACGCTCACAATGATGGCAAGCGAACCTAGTCCGACCATAAAGCGCCAAGCTGCTCGCATGGCTTGCAACTCACCAATGCTCCTTTGTTTTGTTTTCTGCTCCGGAGGAAGTGGGGGTGGTTTTTCCATACGCGTGATGCTGCCTTATGAAAGCGGACTGGTGAATTTCCATCAAGGATTTTCGTTCCGCATTCACCCGGCGCGGCGGGGCGACTTCTATCCTACCGCAAAGTCCCGTCAAGCGAGCAGCGGTTTGACCACTTCGCCATGCACGTCGGTCAGGCGGAAGTCGCGGCCTTGGAATCGGTAGGTAAGCTTGGTGTGCTCGATGCCGAACAGGTGCAGGATCGTGGCGTGCAGATCGTGGACGTGGACTTTGTCTTCGGTGGCGAAGAAACCGAATTCGTCGGTTTTGCCGTAAGCGATGCCGCGTTTGATGCCACCGCCGGCCATCCAAACGGTGTAGCCGTGCGGATGATGGTCGCGCCCGATCTGGTCGGGTTCGAGCTTGCCCTGCATCATCGGCGTGCGACCGAATTCGCCCCCCCAGACGATCAAGGTTTCATCCAGCAAGCCGCGCTCCTTCAGGTCCTTGATCAAGGCCACGGTGGGCTGATCGGTTTCCGCACAGCGCTTCTTGAGATCGAACACTAGGTTGCCATCCGGGCCGCCGTGATGATCCCAGCCGCGATGATACAACTGCACGAACCGCACGCCGCGCTCGACGAGCCGGCGCGCGAGCAGGCAGTTGTTGGCGAACGAGGCGCGGCCCGGCGTCGTGCCGTATTCCTCGTGCATGGCCGGCGGCTCCTTGGAAATGTCCATCACGTCGGGCACGCTGGTCTGCATTTTATACGCGAGTTCGTAAGCTGCGATGCGCGTCTCGATTTCCGGATCGCGCACGAGTTCGTAACGCATCTGGTTCAGGTCGCGAATGGCGTCGAGCGATTGCCGCCGCCGCTGCGCGCCCATGCCGGGCGGATTGGAGACGAACAACACGGGGTCGCCCTGCGAGCGGAGTTGCACACCTTGATGCACGGTCGGGAGAAAGCCGCTGCCCCATGAGTTGTTCGTGAGCGGCTGGCCGACGCCGGTGGTCAGGACGACGAACGCCGGGAGGTCTTTGTTCTCGCTGCCGAGGCCGTAGCTGAACCACGAGCCCATGCTGGGCCGGCCGGAGAGTTGCGCGCCGGTGTTCATGAAGAGCGTGGCGGGATCGTGATTGAACGCCTCAGAATAAAATCCCTGCACGAACGCGACGTCGTCCACGATGCCGGACAAATGCGGGAGCAGTTCCGAGAGCCAGACGCCCGACTGTCCGTATTGCTTGAACTTGTAATTCGTCCCCAGCACGGTGGCGCCTTTGCCGATCTGCGCGAGCCGGATGTTCTTCAGCATCTCCTCCGGCATCTTCTCACCGTTGCGCTTGATGAGTTCCGGCTTGTAGTCAAACAGGTCGAGATGCGACGGCCCGCCGGATTGAAACAGGTAAATGATGTTCTTGGCCTTGGGCTTGAAATGCGGGCCGAGCGGCGCGGCAGCCGTGGCGGGCTTGTCGGCGGCGAACAGATTTTCGTTCAGCAACGACGCCAGCGCCAGCGCGCCCATGCCGGTGCCGCATTGCTGGAAGAATTTCCGGCGGGTGACGTGTTTGAGGTGTTCGAGGTTGGGGGGATTCATACAAGCAAGCGTGTGGAAAAGGCTGAGGGGTTTTGGGCGGAGTTCCCTCTCCCCTTCGGAAGGGGAGAGGGTCAGGGTGAGGGGACTGGTTAAGGCTTTGAACAAAGCACGCGCTCCAAGATCCGGGCGTTTGCCCCCTCACCCCGGCCCTCTCCCCCTCGGCGGGGGCGAGGGAGAAACACTCGACGCCGCGCGCGAGTTTTTCGCCGCGTTGTTGCTCTGGCCGTTGGTCGCGAATGTTCATTTGGCGTCAGCCCTTGGTCAGAG
>CAIKLQ010000679.1 GCA_903828255.1 uncultured Verrucomicrobiota bacterium | reverse complement strand
TGAACCCGGTTTGGCACTGAATGTTTTCTGGCTCCCGACCAGCCGGGAGGAGGGCGGGCGCTGCGGGCGGACGAAAGTCCGCCGGCGGCAGACCGGGCTGACACCCAGACCGGACGCGCCCCGCTGGAACCAGATGGGTGACGGAACGGATCCCCTCCCAAAGTGGGAGGAGGGCCTCCGAATCAACGACTGAAATGACAGGCCCGAATTACATCTGGGACGCCGCCCGCAACGGCCCGAAAAGACCAAGACCGCTTTTAAGAAAAGAAAGGCTGGCTGACGGAAAGCTATTTTCCGGCTTGTCCGCTCCCGCCTCCAAGTAACCATCAAGCGGCCTTTTTGATCATCTCGTAGCCGAGCTCCTCTGCTTGTTTGCAGGGTTTGACGATGCGGCTTTTGCGGATTTTTTCCTGATAAATCAGGCAATCCACAGCGCTGTAATTCTCCTTGTACTTGAGCCGATGATAGCCCCTGCAGGCCCGCTTGCGCGCGGTGGCGGGGTTGGCCGCCGCCGGCCCCAGCCGGGCGCGCATCCGGCGCTGGAAGATCCCCAGCCAAGTGGCTGACCGGCCCACGGCTGGAGCCACCGTTCGTAGCAGGATGGCTCCGCGGTTGACCCCATGAACGGGGTGACGGCTCAGAACTTTGCCCCCGCTGAGCTTGTTGCCGGGGCAAAGCCCCAGCCCGGCACAGAAGGCTTTGGCGTTGCGCTATCGGTTCATGTCCCCGCCAATTTCCGCGATCAAAATCAGGACGCCCAATACGTTCAAGCCGATGATCCGAGTCAAATCCACGCCGCAAACCCGCGTCAATTCACTCGACATGTCCCGCTTGAGACCGGTCCCGGCCTTGAGTTTCTTGAACGGCGGCTGCTGTTTGGATTGGGCCGCCGCCGCCGCCGGATTTTTCGGCCGCTCCGCTTCCCCCACCGTGGCCGGATTGACCCCCACTTTGGCCAGGGGCTGCACCAACGCTCCGGCACAAACCGCCAGCTGGCTGAGAACGTGCCGGGAGTTTTCCAGGGATTGGCGCAGCACAAACAGATGCTCTTCCCGCCAATCGCCGCACAGCGCGGCTTCCCTCTCCGCCATCCTACTTCGGGTAATCTGGGGGGCGCGCCGCTTCACCCATTCCTTGGGGTTTCGCTCGCCGCTCAAAATCGCGGCGCGAATCCGCAGTCCCGTTTCGCCGTTGCGGGCGCGCGCCGCATACCGCGCCAGATACGCCCGCGCCGGCGCTTCCGCTTCCCAATCCACCAGCGTCCCGCACCGGCCCACCGCGATCACTTCCTCCAGCACCGCCTTCGCATACGCCGTCACCGGCGTGCCCAGCAGATCCGCATCCTCCACGAACCCGGCCAGCGCCGCCGCCAGCGCCGGCGGCCCGCCCGGCATCCGCACCAGCGGATCGCGCCGGAACAGCAACCCCACAAACCCCTCCGCCGTCCGCGCCGTCGCATTGAAAAACGCCGCGCGCAATTTGTAGCCCTGATATTCCGCGTCCGTTTGGGAATCGAGCTTGGGCAGATACAATTCGCCCGCGGCCTTCACCGCGTCCTCCCCGGCCAACACCGTGCGCATCCGCTGCCACAGCGGCAGCGTGGCGTCATACTCGGCATGCGTGGTGTTCACCGGCACGCGGCCACGCTAACACGCCTTTTTTCAACCCCGCCGGGCAGCGCGGTCCAAAAACAACCAAAAACGACCGCACACGACGCAACCAGACGCAGGCCGACGCAACAACCGTCTCCATCCCGCTTGACAACTTCGAATTGCGCTGCGGTTGGGTCGCCGGGGAGGTGCGCTCAGGTGCGGCCACCCGGCGGTCGGGTTTGGGCCGGAAAGCGGGCGGTCGCGGGGCTTGTGCCGGGGAAACCGGACCGCTGGTTCAGTGGGGCTTAAAAAGCTGCGAAAAAGCCTTGCCTTGCGCCCCGGAAGGCATATAACCGGAGGCAGATGATTCCGGCGCAAAAGCAATTCTCCATAAACCGCGCAGCGCCCAGAAACCAAAGTCCGATCAATTGAAAAACGAAGACGAAGATCAAAACCAGAAACGACTGAAAACCAACCACCCACGAAGAATCAAAGGCGCAAAATATACCAACGAAGGAAGCCGCTATGAAACCAACCACACCGCAAACCGAACCGCCATCATCAACCCACTTCCGAAAAGCAGCCTTTGGCTTTTCCTTCCTGGTGACTCCTTTGAAGTCGTTGCTTTCTGTGCTCGGCCTGGCCTTGTGCCTGAACTTGACGACGACGTACGGTGCGCTCATGCTGGATGTGAATAACGGCACCGCCGGAAGCGGGTCACAACATATTGATGATACGACCCCAAGTGCCACTGTCACTTACAGCTTCGTCAACAGTTCCGGCGCTGCGGCTGATTTTGGGGTCCTTCAGTGGAGCGCCAGCAGGAACGGCGCCCCGGGGGTTCCTTTAGTTTGGTCAATTTCCTTAGTTGGCGGAGGTGTGGTGGCATCTGGGAACAACCCCATAACGGACTTCAGCAGCGGCTTCAAGGATATTTTCATGGATTTCCGAACCACTCCCGGCGGGATCCCTAATGGCGCGACGACAACATTCCTTGTGACTCTCTCTGCGCCAGGGCACGCAGCAGGCACAAGTTACGATCTTAAGTACACTTCCCCGGGTGCGCTTTTCACGGTGAATCCAACAGGTGCTATCGTCGTTGGGAGCACCCCTTCGGGATTCAGTGTCAGCGGGTCTTACAACCCCGTGCCCGAGCCGGTGAATGTGGCCCTGGGCATTTTTGCCGGGGGCGCGCTGGTGGTTCACGGGTTGCGCCGGTGGCGGGGACGTTCCCGATCGTGCGTTCCCGGACTGCCGCCATCGTGAAGCGGTTAGCCCTACAGTTTGCCCCGCTTCCCCTTTTGAGCTTTTGGCGTCGTCGGGCGCGACCTATCAACGGAAATCGCAACCCACCCGCTGCTGTCGCCCGGCGGCAGGTATAGAGGCGGTTTGGAAAACTCCCACCCCGCCCGTAGTAGCCGACGGGAGGAGACTCCAATCTCTTGGTT
>CAIKLQ010000678.1 GCA_903828255.1 uncultured Verrucomicrobiota bacterium | reverse complement strand
GCCAGGGCTTTTATCAGCGGGTCAAGACCGACAAAGGCCGCCAGATTCTCACGCTGGATTACAAGACGATGGAATATCGGCCGCAGCAGAAACCGCAGTTCGCCTCGCTGGAGGCCGCGAGCAAGATTTCCAATCGCGGCGAGCGCATCCGCTCGCTTTGCGCCGCCACAGACAAGGCCGGCGTGTTCGCGTGGAAACATCTCAGCGCGACGCTTTGCTACGCCGCCGACCGGCTCGCCGAAATCGCCGATGACGTGGAGACGGTGGATAACGCGATGAAGTGGGGCTACAACTGGGAGCTCGGCCCGTTTGAAACTTGGGACGCGCTCGGTGTGCGCGAAACGGCGGAGCGCCTGACGAAAGAAGGTCGCGCCGTGCCGGCGGTTGTTCGAGACCTGCTCGCGGCGGGGAAGAATTCATTCTACGAGGAGCGCGACGGGCAACAGTCCTTCTTCAAAGTCGGCCGGCCCGACTTCGCGGTCGAGCGGACGGCGCCGAAGGCCATCAACCTCTCGCGCCTGCACCGCGCCGGCAAAGTGGTCCGCAGCAATCCGGGCGCGAGCCTGGTGGATTTGGGCGATGGCGTAGCCTGTCTCGAATTCCACACCAAGATGAACGTCATCGGCGGCGATCAACTCGGCATGTTGAAACAGTCGCTGGAGGAAGTGAGCAAGAACTTCGCGGGCCTGGTCATCGGCAATCAAGGGCCGCATTTTTCCGCCGGCGCGAATCTCATGCTGCTGACGACGCAGATTCAGAATCAGGATTGGGATGAAATTGACCTGATGATTCGGACTTTCCAGAAAGCCACGAGCACGCTGCGTCAGTTTGAAAAACCCGTGGTGGCGGCGTGTCACGGCTACACGCTCGGCGGCGGCTGCGAGCTTTCGCTCGGCTGCGACCATATCGTCATCTCGGCGGAAACCTACATGGGCCTGCCGGAAGTCGGCGTGGGGCTAATTCCCGGCGCGCACGGCACGAAAGAGATGTTGATCCGTTGCACCGAGCAGGTCATCCGCAACGACGAGGCGGATTATTTCCCCGGCATCCGGCACGCCTGGGAAACCCTGGGCCTGGCCAAAGTTTCCACCAGCGCGGCCGAGGCGGCGCAGCGGCGGTTCTTGCGGCACGGCGAAACCACGATCGTGCTAAACCGCGACTGGATAATCGGCGAAGCCAAAGCTCAAGTGCTCCAGATGGCGGCGCTGGGTTATCGTCCCCGGCCCCAGCGCACCGACATTCCCGCGATTGGCGAAGCCGGCTTGGCGCTGTTCAAAGTGATCTTGCAACAGATGCGCGCGGCGGGGCAGATCAGCGAGCATGACCAGAAAATCGGCACGAAGCTCGCCTACATCTTGTGCGGCGGCGATCTGACGTCGCTGCACTTTGTTTCGGAGCAATACATCATGGATCTGGAACGCGAAGTTTTCCTGAGCCTGTGCGGTGAACCGAAAACCGTCGAGCGCATCAAGCACACGCTCAAGACGGGTAAGCCGCTGAGGAACTGAAAGTGAACTTGGTAGCCGGAAATCCCCTCACCCCGGCCCTCTCCCCTTCCGAAGGGGAGAGGGAGAATCGTTCGCAGT
>CAIKLQ010000677.1 GCA_903828255.1 uncultured Verrucomicrobiota bacterium | reverse complement strand
GGAACTCGAAGCCCGCCTCGCCGCGCTGCTGGCCGACGAAGCCCGCCGCACCCAACTCGGTCAAAATGCGGTCAAGGTGGTGCGCGAAAATCTCGGCGCGATCGAGCGGACGGTGGACATGATCGTCGAGCAACTCGATCCGAACGTGTTTTTCATCGCCCCGCAGAAGTGAGGGGAGTCGTGCGTGACTTGTCGCGCCGGAGCGCGGCGTAGGCGGATGCGTGACCTGACGACCGGCGCGCCCGCCAGATTCGGCGGCTCCGTTTTGGCCGAGGATTGGACAGATCAAGCCACGAAACCAGGGTGCCAGCGCGCGAGCGCAGTCCGGCAACGACGCAGCGGTGTGGATCAAGTCCGTCTGCACCCAAACCGCCAGCCGAGGAGAAATGCGCCAAGGCCAAACAAACCAAACGTGCCCGGTTCGGGAATGGATTGGTTGGAAAACTGGATATCGTCGAAAAACCCGGTGCCGACAAACCTCAACTCACCGGTCTGGCCAGCAAACATGGAAATGTCGCCGCCTACGATGGTGTAGCTTCCAGAGGTTCCGAACTGAACCAACGGAATGGGTTGCCCAGCAAATGAAACGCTTAAATACGGATCCGCCATTAGAAAAAGCAAGGACAAGGCGCCAGAGGGAATTTGACCGGTTTGACCTATGCCAGCACTAGTGCCTCCCGCGTCAGAGAAACTTTTCAAATACACGGAGTTGTTGGCCTGGATGGGTCGAAGGCTAGGAAACGGTGACAGTGAATCTAGTAAAGAAATCGATGGGCCACCGAGAGATATGCTATCGTAACTAACCCGGTCTCTTGGATTGCCGTTGATATACCCGGTCCATCCGGGGAGCGCACTGGTAATCGGCACACTGAAGTTCAGATCGGGGTTAAGCGGCGGTATTACGGATTCAAAGTCAAGATTGACAAATGTTCCTTGGGAATATCCTTTTTGTAGCCCGACCAACACCAAGCAAGTAACAACGGCGATTCTGAGCATATTGATTTTCATGATTACTCCTTTTCCTTCTATCTTTGGACCAGAGGATCACCAACGGCTTGGAAATACGCTGTCCTGCGCGAGTTCCAGGCGGCAATCGCAAAGTTTTCTCCTGATGCCCAGGAACCAAAATACTTGGTGGCGTCGTTAACCCCGGGCAATTGTGGTTCATCAACATGAGTCACCGCTCCAACGGGAGTATTTGAGTAATTAGTTCCGCCAAAGGCACCTGCCGAAAACCATCTGATAAACGTCCCCGGCGAACCCGAAGGCGTAACCCGTTGGCCATTGAGAGACTCGGGCGTTTCGATAATCCACCAGCGATTGGTTCCTACCCACTTAACATAGCCGGAGTTTGTATATCCAGAAGTAGTTGGATATTCAGCGGTAAGCGCACTATGCGCGCCCCAACACATATAGCCTGCGATGTTGATTTTTGAAGTGGGATGCTGCGCCAGCGCCAGCGGTGGCGGTCCGTTGTTGGTATAGGTCTCCACCCCGTCGTAGAATAGGATCGCATTTGTTGGAACACCGGCGTTTAACAATCCATTTGTGGCTGCGGAAACGACACCGCTTCCGGTTAGAGAGTAGTCCGGGAAACGTTTGTCAATGACTCCATTTGTGTAACCTCCGCCATGCCGTATTCCGTCCAGAACGTAGTTGATGTTTGTATTTCCATGATCGCCAAGGGAGTTGGCGCTGATCACGAGCTGGCCGGGTGAATTGTTCGTCCCAAAATACTCGAGCTTATCAATGTAGGCCTTGCAGTCAGTGATCGTGCCCATGTTGAGGTGCATGACGAAGGGCCGCCAGTTGGCAAACTGGGTGGAAAGTGAATAACTGACACACGGCCGCGCACCCGAATCATCCGTGCTTCCAGGCGGCGGCGGCCGATTCGTGTTCACGCGGGACGGAATGTCCAAGAACAAGATCACATACTGCGGTCGTTTGGTCGGATTATTGGTTAGCCAACTTCCTATCTGGGGAACAAAAATGTTGGTGTATTCACTCGGCAAAAATGACTCGGTGTTGGTGCAGCCAATTGCAAGGACATTTGCCGTGCTGACCATTGGGCGATGTTGCATGTAATAGTACCAAACGTTGGAGCTATCCGGCGAGTTGGTGTTGTAGATCAGCAGCAGGTCTTTGGTCACGTCAATCGCGTTCGTCACCGTCACCTGCCATGAAACATTCGTGTTACCGACAACATTTGCCACCGTCACCGAATAAATTCCCGACGAATCGTCATTGGCCGTGAAGCTGTAAGCGGCGTTGGTGGCGCTCGTGATATTCGGGCCGTTGAAATTCCATTGGTAGTTCAGCGGAAAACCGTTGAACTGCCCCACCGAAGTCGCAGTGACGCTGAAGGCAAGCATGTTCCCGTAGATGCAGACCTGATTCGTCGGCAAGGTCATTGAAGTGATGACCGGTGGCGTCACCAAAGAGAGATTGGCATTGGGACTGACGATGGTGCCGACCTCGTTGCTGACGGTCACGGTGTAAACGCCCGCTTGCGCCGCTTGCACATTGGTCAACGACAGCGTGTTCGAAGTCGCTCCCGCCAGATTCACGCCGTTAGTCTGCCACTGATACGCCACGCCGTAAAGTCCCGCGCCCCGGGCGCTGAAGGTCACGTTGCCGCCCGCGATTTGGAATTGATCGGTCGGTTGCAACGTAATCACCGGCGTTCGCGGCCCGGAGCGAATTGCCAAGGCGTGATCCGCGCCGTTCGCAATCGCAATGACGTTGCTCATGCCACCCAGTGGGGTCACGGCCCCGCCGCCACCCCAAGCGGCAACCGTGTTGTCGCTCTTGAGTGCCAAGGTGTAGGAAGAGTCATTGTAAATATCGCCTCCAGCCGCAATCGCGACCACATTGCCCAAGCCGGCGGGGACATTGGTTTCGCCGTGAATGTTGCGGCCCCAGGCGATCACGGTCCCGTCGTTTCTTAAGGCCACGCTATGCGCGATGCCCGCCGCCACATCCACCGCGTTACTCAATCCAACCGGAACATTGCACTGGCCGGAGGTGTTCAATCCCCACGCGGCGACCGTGCCGTCAGCCTTGACCGCCAGGCTGTGTTGCCACCCGGCCGCAATAGCCACGACGTTTGAAAGTCCGGCGGGCACGTTGGTTTCTCCAGCCGGGTTGTAACCCCAAGCCACAACCGTTCCGTTGCTCGTGAGCGCCAGATTGTGATAGGCTTGCGCTGCGATCACGGTTGCGTTCGTCAAATCCGGCGGAACGTTGGTCATCGTATAACCGATCTCCGCGGAATGAGCGCCCCAGGCGACGACGTGTCCGTTGGTCAATAACACGACGTCATGTAACCAACCCGCTGCAATCATGCTCACCCCGGCCAGGTTCGTCGGGACTGTGGCTATGCCGTAATAGTTGTAGCCCCAAGCTACCACCGTTCCGTTACTGAGTAATGCGAGGCTTTGGCCGCTACCGCCCGCCACCATCATGGCGTTGGTAATCCCCATCGGCACGTCGCATTGACCTACGCTATCATCGCCCCAGCCGACCACCATGGTCTGTTGCGGCTTGGCCAAAATGTAGTACGCCTGGTCAACCGGCTGGTTCGAGGACGTGTAGCGGTTGGACGGGTAACCGAGGCCCAGCCAATTCCATTGCGCAAGGCTATCCGCCACGTTGGTGGTGGTCAGAATATCGTAGGGCACGTTGTTGGTGCCGCCTTCAATGCTGAAACTCGCGGTGACGGGCGCGGCCCCGGTGGACGTGGCAACGAGGTTGGTCAGGTAAACCGGATTCGCGTAGGCGAAGCCGCTGGCCAGACTGCTCATCATCATCTGGCTGCCGCCCGGTTGCCCTGGGAATCCGCCG
>CAIKLQ010000676.1 GCA_903828255.1 uncultured Verrucomicrobiota bacterium | reverse complement strand
GTGCCGATGTTCTGGAATTGATCCGTGCCGAGGGGCTAAACGCGTTAGATGACAAGTTGGAAACGTGGCTGGCAGACGCCTCCCGGCAAGGTAGTGGGGACGACATCACCTTGGGGATCGTTTGCCGGGCAGACCTCGCGGGCCCGCAAACCGAAAACGGCCAAACAAACCCATCCGCAGTTGTCGTTAGAGCATGAGCCAGTCGCCCAAAGTTGTCATCGTGCTGGCGCGTTGTAGCGGCAACCGGGAGCCTTTGGGGATTCGTTTCGAGGAGCAAGCCGCTGGCCGGTGGCTGGGCAACTGGGCCTTTGCGGTTAAAGCCACTACGGCCAAAAAGGAAGGCTACGACCGCAGCGAGATTCGAGGTGGCATTGAGTTGGCGCCGGCCTATCCCCGCTGCCCGCATTGCCAGGCGGCGTCCATTTACAAATGCGGTTGCGGCCAGGTAGCCTGTTGGGATGGAGAGAGCCGCACCGTCACCTGTCCCTGGTGTGGCGCCACAGGGGAACTCCGCGGACACATCGCTAGCCTGAGCGGTGGCTCGGATGTATGAATAACCTCGCCTGCGAGAAGCTCGCGGAAATCATCAAGAAATACAGTGTCGCGGTTTGCGACGACCCCAAGAAAGTGGAGGGCCTGCTGTGGGATCTTTGCGGTGGGGCAGCCCTTGAGGTCCGAGTGCTCGTCTCCTGCTTGAAGGCGGGCGTGGCGGAAAAATTGCGCAGTCCCCAGAACGGCGTGCCTTTGGAAATCCTCCTGGGGCAGCTAACGGGTGGGATGGGTAAATGGATGTCTTCTCAACACGATGCCCGGTGGGGCGTTGAAACTTGGGCGGTGGCCTTGGGGAAGCTGCGCCCGGCCGAACTTGGTGGGATGGCTCAACAAGGTCGGGACGGCCAGGCTGGCAAAACTCAAGCGGCCCCAGTCCCAGGCGGCGTCTCGGTAACGGCAGACCTGCGGGTCGGGCAAGTTGGCCTGCGGCAGGATGCTGCTGGCGGAGCAGTCGCTGCCCCCGGTCGTGGGGTGTCAGCGGCCTCGGCCCCGTCCGGCATGGCGCTTATTCCCGCGGGCTCGTTCACGATGGGCAACACCTTCAGCGGTGAGGGTTGCGCCGATGAGCTGCCGCAGCACTCGGTGTATGTCTCGGCGTTTTACCTGGACAAATATGCCGTGACGAAGGCGCTGTGGGATGAGGTGTACACCTGGGCGGTCAGGCATGGCTACAGTTTCGAGTATGGCGCGGAGGGCAAAGCGGCGAGCCATCCGGCGCAGCGCATGACGTGGTATGATGCGGTGAAGTGGTGCAATGCGCGGAGCGAGAAGGAGAGCAAGGTGCCGGCGTATTACACGGATGCGGGGTTGAGTGAGCGGTATCGGGGTGGGCAGGTGGACGTGCAGAACACATGGGTGAAATGGAGCCGCGGGTATCGGTTGCCGACGGAAGCGGAATGGGAGAAAGCGGCGCGAGGCGGGGCGAGCGGTTGCCGGTTTCCGGGGAGCGGGACGGACAATATCACACACAGTCTGGCCAACTATGAGAGTTCGGCGGCCGCCGCTTACGACACGAGCCCGACGCGGGGTTTTCATCCGAACTTCCAAGCGGGCGGGAAACCCTTCACGAGTCCGGTGGATTATTTTGCGCCGAACGGGTATGGGCTGTATGACATGGCGGGGAACGTGTGGCAGTGGTGTTGGGATTGGTATGGGGCGTATTCGGGCAGTGCGCAAAGTGACCCCCGTGGCCCCGCTACCGGCTCGTACCGTATGTATCGGGGCGGCAGTTGGTCCTACTACGCGGTTTACTGCCGGGCGGCGGCCCGTTACGGCAGCAGCCCGACGGATCGGTACAACGACTTCGTAGGCTTCCGTTCCGTCCTGCCCCCAGGTCAGTGAGCTAAACGGCCAGGGCGGAGCGGTCGCGGCGAGCGAGGGACTAGCGAAGCCTGGGTGCGTTCGACCTGCCGATGCGCTAGCCGGGGAGAGCCGGCTGTGGGGCCTGCGGGAGCGGTCAACTCAGAAACCCGATGTGGAAATAAACCCGCGTCTGTCCTTGACGCTCAAAACGCTCCAGCGCAGAGTTTGCAATGCGGCGCGGCACTATAAACAATGCCCGGAACCGTGCGGTGCCAAAAAGCAAATTCCGATCAACAATGTTATGCGAGAGCGGACAAACCCAGGGTGGATTCGGGTGGCCCGCATGTCGCTGCGGGCGGTTGGCAGGCCGGGGAGCTATTTCATCGGCGGACTGAATTACCGCAAGCGCCATGCGTGACGAACCCAAGCTGACCAGCGTCTTATCCGAGTTGCGGAACAAAGGCCATCTGCCGGCCTTGGATACCAACGTGGCCTCGGTCTGCACGCTCACGGACGACCCGCTCACCTGCGCGGCGGAGTTGACCTCAGTCATCCTGCGCGACCCAGGGCTCACGGCCAACATCATCTCCATCGCCAACTCGGCACTCTACGGTCCCGCCGAGCCGGTGACGACCGTGTCCTCGGCGATCCTGATCATCGGGTTTGAGTGCGTCCGCACTCTGGCGCTAGGGCTGGCCATTTTCAAACAGGTCGGGCAGACGGCCCAAAACCGGAATCTCTACCGGCTACTCACCTGCTCATATTTTTCCGGCATGTTTGCCATGGCGCTCGCGCACAAGGCCGACCAGAAGCACCCGGAGGAGTTGCTGGTCGCCGGCATGTTGTCGCAACTTCCCCGGCTCCTGCTGGCACATGCTTTTCCAGACCGTTACGCCGTCTTGGAGCGGCGCATGAGCGCGGAGAAGCTGCCGCTGGACCAAGCCTGCCGGGAAGTGTTCGGAACGAGTTATTACGGCTTGGCGGATGAGATCGCGCAGTTCTGGGGGCTGCCAGCGAGTGTGGCGCGCCACGTTCGCGGCGAGCGGAGCCACGACACCCTCGGCACGGTGCTCCGGCAGGCCAGCCACATTGCGGACATGATGTTTGGCAACCAGCCCGGTGGCGTGGCGGCGCTGGCCACCGCCGAACGGGAACTGCAAACAGTCCTTCATGACGCCGAGTTCAAGCTGGGAGAGTTCATCGCCCAAGCCTGTGAATCCGATCCCAACGTCCACCGGTTTTTTCGGCTCAGCCCGAAAGACATTGGCATGATGGTGCGCATTGCGGAATGGGGCAAGGTCAACTCGGCCCAGATGGCCGCCAGCCTCATGGACGGAGCCAGCGGCACCTTGCCGGACGCGAAAGTGATCGAGGATCCAACGGTCCTGATTGGCCAGTACCTGACGGAACTGATCCGAATTGTCCATCGTGGCTTGGATCTCAACCGGGTTCTGCTCACGGGGCTGGAGGCCATCCATCGGTGTGTCCGTCCCGAATGTGCGTTGCTGGCTTTTCCCGATCCGACGAAACGCTGCCTGCAAGGCCGGTTCCTGCTCGGCAATGGCGGCAAGGCCGGCGATTTTATCGCGGACCTCCAGAATAGCCAATCGCCCATCGTGCGTTGTTTGAAATCCCAGCAACCGCTCCAGTTGTACGCCCGGCAAGACCTCCCTGATTCCTTCTTTACCCGCGCCCACCTCGATGCCGTTTTCCTTGCGCCCATTGTGGTTGATAGGAACTCGATCGGTCTTTGCGTGGTCGGTCGGGACAAACCCACGCCGTTTTCCGAGCAGGAGCGGTTGTGGATTGACGCGATCGCGAGTCATTTTTCGGCCGCGTTCGATCGCTGCCGGAGTAAGAGCGATTGAGATTGCCCAGATCAATCGTATCCGAGTTGCCATCCCGTGTATGCCAGCGTGATGACGGCAGGTAAACTGCGGGGATGTCAGTGTCAGGACTATTTAGCTTGCGCCGCCTGCCAAGCGGTGGGGGCACCGCGCCGACCTTGCCAGGCGTCGGCTTCTTTGGTGGTGGTTTTCCACGCGGCATCGGTGGGGATGACGAGCGGTTCACCACTTTCAAACTGAATCTTCACCAGGCCGACCAGTCCGGCAGGATTCGGTCCTGCGCCGCCATTCTTCACCCAACCGGCGACCACATTGCGCCCCGGCTTGAGGCTTTTGGCGACCTTCATTACAGTCGGGGCCTTGAAATTGTCGCCACCCCCCGGCGTGCTGACCGTTCACCGCAGGAAAACTCACAGGATGCAAACGAGGTTGCTCTCAGGGTTACCGCGAAGGGGATTTCAGTTTTTGAAGATACGCCTCGCGACCCGAAACCATGTATTCCCAAACGCCAAGGCGCCAGCGTTCGATTCGCGTTTTGATGATCGGATCAACCTCGGCGGCTAGGGCCTCGTCCATGCAGGCTTTGAGCCGGGCCATGCGCGCTTCGGTGCCGAGCCGGCCCCAAGCCAGGGCCTCGGTTTGATGGAAGCCCCCGTCTTGCGGCCAGTTTTCAGGATTGGAATAGGTTTCTTCGATCGAGTTGTAAAAGCGCTTCATCGGGCCGGCGGCCTGGCCGAAATAGAGTTGGAAAAACTCTTCCAGCAGAACTTCCACGTCGGCCGTGGGATCGTCATAAAGTTTGAGCGTGAGATAGTAATCCACCTGCTCACCGATGCCGCACAGGAAGACGCCCCGGATGCCATCCCGCGCGTACCGCTGGATCATTTTGGCTTCGTAGCGAATCATGAAGCCGGGCCAACAGTGCCAGTGGTTGATGACCGCCGGCTCTTCGGGAAAGCAGTAGTAATTCCACAGGAAGGTGGGGCGTTTGTCCGCCACCCATTTCTGATACTGAGCCAACTCATTTTCCCGATAAGTCCGCTGCCAATGGTTTCGGACCGCGAGGCACGGGCTTACGGCCACGTTCGATTCCAGCACGATGCCGGGATGCCAGAAGTAGTTCTCGTAGGCCAGCGTGCTGAGGTATTTGTCCGGATGGGTTTTCTTCAACTCACTGGCAATGCGATTGACAAAGGTGAACCAGAGTCGCGAAGCGCGGCCGTCATTAAACATCTCCACGCCTTTGGCAGAACGCGTCACATTGGTTTTGCCCGCGTCGAGCAGGCTCTTGCATTGGGCGCACTGGCAGAATCGAGCGGCATCCTCGGGCACGACGGGGTAATAGTTGCTGTCTTTGGGCAAGTCCAAACCCGGCACGGTCTTCCCGTCAAAATAGTCGCGCGCATCCTGGGCGACGCGCCGGGCCAGGGCCCCCGACGAATAACACAGCTTGTTGCCGGCGGCATAAAATTCGGGAAATTCGGATTTCGGAAATCGTTTTGGATATCCATGCAGCGTGTGGTTGGTGTACCACGGAATGCCGCCCCAGCGCCCCCGCCGCGAGAACAACGCCAACTCGGGCGCGGAGGGGTTGCCATATTGACTCTGCATGATGGGCCAGCCGTAAGTCTGGCTTCCCGAGGCGTGCTGGATGACCGGCGCCCGGCGAATGTTCGCCCCCTGAACCTCCAGCGTCGCCTGCCGGGGAAAGACCACCGAGTCAGCCTTCGGTCCGTAGAAACGCACGCCGCAAAACCGTTCCAGAAAATCATACGCCGCCCGGAGCGTGCCCTGATCGTCGAACATGCCGGGCAGCCTCACCTTCGCTGGCGCGTTGGACTGGCTGGTGGCTTCAGCGTAGTTGATCTCCTCGCCGCTGCTGCCGGCAGCGTCCCGCCCTATCAAGACTATTCCTTCCCTGGCGAATTCAATCACATACTCGTAACGATCCAGCTTCAACTTCTCTGGCGTCACTGGCCACCAAGCTTCCGGGAACTCCGCCCCGTCGAGTTGGATGCGAACTCCTGAGAATGGACGGTCCACCACGCGGATCGGCAGGGTGGCTCCGGAGATTTTCCAGATGCAGTGCTGCAACTCGAGGGCCGCAAGATTGGGGCTGGCCGCAGCGGAGGCCGGAATCAAGATGCTCGCACGAGGTTGCCCCGCTTCGGTGAGCTTGATCCGCTGGCTGAACGCCGGAGTGCCCTGCCCAAGGGCAAGTAATTGGAAACCCAGGACCAGCGACAACAAGCGCGGCATTTCGACGTATTTGATTCTAACCAGTTTCATAGGAGGTGGCTACCTGAGCGACATAGAGTCCAGCGGCGAGCATCGTGCTCCGTTTCATAATTGAACCGGCGCAAGCAACGAAACTCTCGCCCGGCCGACTGTAAGCGAACGCATCAAGGTCAGCAAACCCAACCGGCGAACGCACCCAGATCAACTTCGGGGGGCTCCCGTAAAACGTCTCACCCAGTCGCCTTGCCATCCTCGGTGGGTTTGCCACGGCGCAAGCGCTACCCGTCCAGACGGCGGTGTGATCGGCGCGCGGCGGTGGGGCGATGCTGGCAGTAATGGGTGGCCACGACGAACAATTTTGTGCTTGGCGCGACGACGCGCGGAACGAGGGCGGGCTTTCATGGAGGATGGGATGACCGTGTTTGCGGTTGCGATGCGGCCCCCCGGGTCGGCCTTTGGACGCCTAGTGTTTGCACTCTTCCAAACGGGAGAGTGGCCGTCCCAGAAACCTGCGGCCAACTTCACCAATGGCGGCATCGCCGGCCAAAGGAACCAGGCTACTGGGCGGGCTGCCTAAGCCCCATTGTGGGATCGGGCTTAGCTTCCGCCGGATCGGACGAAGGCAACGGCATAGACTCGTTTCGCCAGCTCAAGTTACTTTCTCTTCCCGCCGCCAAAAGGGGCTGAATTGCTAATGGGTGCCCCCTTTTTGGAGTAAATCGAAGTTTCCAGCCTGGGTGTCGCGCCTTTTTCGTGCCTGGGCGTTTCGGTTTCGATGAGGCTTTGGAGCTCTGCGCCGACGAGGAGTTGGAGTGGGGTAGATTTGACAAAGAGTTTGGCCTCTTCATCGGGAACTCCGGTGCTGACGATGATGGCCTGGTCGGCCAGCACCTTCTTCCGGTTTTCATTGGTGGTCTGGGCGTGAAGCAGGTCAATCGTGGGTTCTTTCCAGCGGTTGGTTTCAAATACGAAGGTGCGGCCTTCTTTGACTGCGCGAATGCCGAAGCCCAATTCCGCTTCATGCTGGTGCAGAGCCTCGATTGTGAACGCTCTTTGTCGCTGGATTTGGACCAGGGTTTGATTGAGTTGGAAGGTGGGGATGGTGTCGGCCCAATGGAGCGCATCGTGTTCGCATTCCCGTTTGTTTTTTTTGAGTCGCCGGGCTTCGAGGCTGGCGAGGGCCATGGTGGCGGCGAAGCAACTTCCTTGAGTATTGCCAATGATGGTGCCGCAGGCAGCCCAGTTGATGAGGGCGATGCTGTAGAGCGTGGCCCAGCCGGTTAAGCCTAGTCCGATCAGTTGCCAGGATTTGACGCGGTGGAGGAGGGGCGCGGAGATGGTTGCTTGCATGATTTGTGGCTTATGGCACAGCAGGATTTCTGCCAGTTGGCTATTCGAATTATGGCCACCATAAGTCGAACCGGGGCTCGCTGGATTTGGTGGTTGCGGGTCATGGGTTGGTGGTGCCGAGTGTCGGCGTGTCCAAATAACAATCTGGGGCTCTGTTGCGGATGTCTTGATTTTGGCATGGCTGATGGAGCGCGGCGCGCCAAAAGCAACTGGTT
>CAIKLQ010000675.1 GCA_903828255.1 uncultured Verrucomicrobiota bacterium | reverse complement strand
TGGCGAGCCGGATTTGCACGTGCAGCAAATGGCCGCGTGCCGGGACGGTTCGCTGTGGGTGCAAGCGGGCCCGGAACTGCGGAAATGCCGGGACCGGGAATGGGTAGCGCGGGTGGAATCCTGGGAGGGCGGCGGACCGAAGGCCGTTGCTTTCCCAAGAAGTCCCCTAGCGAGTCCGCCCCGGAATATGTTTGCCGATTCCCACGGCGGTTTGTGGGTGCTGCACTACGGGGATGGTTTGTGGCATGCAGATGCGCGGGGCCGGACTTCGCGCGTGCGGGAGGCGCAGGGGTTGCCCAATGCGCTGGTGGAATGTTGGTTCGAGGATCGCGAGGGCAATCTGTGGTTGGGTCTTCACGGCGGTGGTCTGGCTTGCGTGCGGGCCCGGATATTCCACACGGTCTGGCCGGCGGGAGAGGGGCAACTGGGGGCGCGTTCGGTTTGCGAAGATGCGGCGGGCGACTTGTGGTTCGGCACTTCAGCCAGCACCGTGTTGCGCCGGCGCGGCGGGGAGTTCGCCCGCTTCACTCCGCCGGTGGAACCCGTAGCCGGGGTGGCGAGTTTTGACACCGTTGTATTTCCGGGGGACGCGGGAAAGTTATGGGTGGGCAGTGTAGGAAACGGCGTCGTGACGCTGGGAAACGAAATCTTTGCGCGACCGTTTCCTGCAAGCAACATCGGCACGGTGGCGCGGGTCATTTTCCGGGACCACAAGGGCCAGGTTTGGATTGGAAGCGAGTTCGGCTTGTTCTGCTGGGAAGGAGAAAAACTCAGACGCGTCACCCCGGAGGAGGGTTTTCCGGCGGCGTTTGTGCTGGCCATCACGGAGGACGCGGCGGGCAATCTTTGGATCGGCACCGCGCTGGGCGAATTGTGGCGCTACCACGATGGCAAATTCACCAACTACCGTCCGCGCGACACGCCCACGACGGCCCAGACGTTTGCGGCGGCGGCGGCGGCGGACCCGCTGAAGGATCGCGATCGGGGGACGTTGAGCGGCGGAGAACGGTTTTGGGCGTTGCACGCAGATGCCGAGGGCGCGGTCTGGATCGGAACCTTGGGGGGCGGACTGCTGCGTTTCGAGGCCGGCAACTTCACGCGGTACACCACGCGCGAAGGTCTGCCCAACGAGCACATCAGCCAAATTTTGGAGGATGGGTGTGGCCAGTTATGGCTGGGCACGCGCGGCGGCATCGTGCGCGTGAACAAGAAGATGTTGAACTGGTTTGCGCGGGGTGAGATGCGTTCCGTGCCCTTCGTCACTTATGGCAAGTTCGATGGTTTGCCGACGGCGGAATGTGCGGGCGGCAGTCAACCAGCGGGCTGGCGCAGCCGGGATGGGAATCTATGGTTTGCCACGGCCAAGGGCGCGGTCTGGGTGAACCCCAAGGAACTGCCGGTCAACCCACTGCCGCCGCCGGTCGTGATCGAGGAAATCTCCGTGGATGGCCAGCGCGTGGCCGAAGCCGGGCAGCCGTCGGAGCGCCCCGCTGTTCCGCTGCCCGCGCGGCTGGCGGTGGCGCCGGGCCGCCATTATCTCAATTTCAAATTCACGGCGTTGAGCCTCACGTCGCCGGACAAGGTGCGGTTCAAGTGGCGGCTGGCCGGGCTGGAGCAGGATTGGGGTACTGAGAGCGACCGGCGTTCCGCGAGCTACAGCTTTGTGCCGCCCGGCAGTTATGAATTTCAGGTGCAAGCCTGCAACAACGACGGCGTGTGGAATGAAATCGGCGCGGCCCTCCAACTCACCGTGCGGCCGTTTTTCTGGCAGACCTGGTGGTTCAAGATCGGTGCGCCGCTGTTGGGGTTCGGATTGGTGGGCGGGGTGTTTGTTTGGAGTCTGCGGCGCCGACAACGGCTGCAGCTTCAACATTCGGAGCACGCGCGGTTGCTGGCTCAGGGAAAGCTCGAACATCAGCAAGCCTTGGAGCGCGAGCGGGCGCGCATCGCCCAGGATTTGCATGATGATCTGGGCGCGAGCTTGACCCACGTCGCCTGGCTCGGGGAGGCGGCCAGCCACGAAGCGGTTGCGCCCGCCGAACGGCAGAGTTTGGTGACGCAAATCACCGCCAAGTCCCGCGACATGGTCCGCGCCATTGATGAAATTGTCTGGGCTGTTAACCCCAAGAACGACTCGCTGGATCATTTGGTCACCTATCTCTGCGAGTTTGCGGAACAGTTTTTCCGCGATACGCCGACGCGCTGCTGGGTGGATGTGGAGGAAAGATTGCCGGTGTGCCCGTTGCCGTCAGATGTGCGCCACAATCTTTTTCTCGCCGCCAAGGAGGCGTTGCACAACGTGGCCAAGCACGCGGGGGCCAGCCAGGTATGGGTGCGAGTCAAAGTGCAAGGCGGCAGCGTGCAGTTTGTGATTGAGGATGACGGGCGGGGCTTTGTGCCCGGGGCGCAGCCGGGTGGCGATGGTTTGGAAAACATGCGCCGCCGAGCGGAGATCATAGGGGCGAAGTTTGAGTTGGGTTCAACGCCGGGTCAGGGCGCATCGGTCACCTGGAAACTGCCGCTCGACCCGATCGTCCCGCTGCCGCAAAATCATCCCTAGGGGTGATACCGCAGAGCGCCACGCTTGGCTAGCCTGCGGGTTGATGGAAGCGTTAACACAGCGGACACAGTCGCCGGCGCTCTCGCCCGCCGCGGGTTGCGGGTGTGAATCCGGCAGTCAGGTTATGATCACAGTCGGCATTGTGGAAGATAACGGCGAGTTGCGGACGAGTCTGGCGCGGATGGTGGAGGCTGCGCCCGGCTATCGCTGCGTCTGTGCGTGCAGCACGGCGGAGGAAGCGCTGCGTGAAATGCCGTCCGCCCAGCCCCAAGTAGTGTTGATGGACATTCACCTGCCCCATCGCTCGGGCATCGAATGCACGCGCCGATTACGGGATTTGTGTCCGGCGACGCAGGTGTTAATCCTCACGGTTTATGACGACAACGACAACATCTTCAACGCGCTGAAAGCCGGCGCCAGCGGCTATCTCCTGAAGCGCTCAACACCGAAGGAGATTCTCAAGGCGATCACCGAAGTGAAGGAGGGCGGCGCGCCCATGAGCACCCAGATTGCGCGCAAGGTGGTGGCGTCCCTGCGCGAACCGCCCGCCGATCCGACGGCTGGCGGTGAACCTTTGAGCGAGCGCGAGTTGGAGGTGCTCGGCCACATGAGCAAGGGCTATTCGGAGAAGGAGATCGCCGACAAGATGCACGTCAGCGTCAACACCATCAAAACCCACCGGAAGCATGTTTATCACAAACTCCACATCCGTTCCCGAGCGGAAATCCTGCTGCGCTTTCACGCTTGACTCGGGTTCCATGGCGTTTCGTGCCCGGACAAAACTACGCCGACGCCACGGTTCCGAAAGCCGACTTTCCCTTGCCCCGTTGTTCCAGCGGGGGGAGTTTCCCACCGACGCGATGCTGCGTCTTCATGGCCGGCCTCGATTTCCGCCACCACCGCAGTGCCGTAAGATCACCCCTGGGGGTGATAGCGTTGTCCCTGTCCCTTCGGTAATCTTGAGAAAGATTTGAAAATCAATACGCCACCATCCATGCCGTTTCGGAAATGAGAAAACCATGACAATGCTGAATCCGCCCCGGTTTTTGGTAGGGGTTGTAACGTCCGTTCGCACGCCGCGGAAACGAGGGGTGCAGGCGGCGTTCACCCTGATTGAACTGCTGGTCGTCATTGCGATCATCGCCATTCTCGCGGCCATGCTGCTACCCGCTTTGAGCCGGGCGAAGGAGAAAGCCAAGTCCATCAGTTGCCTTAGCAATCAGAAGCAAATTGGCGTCGCCTCGGTGATGTACAGCGACGACAATCAGGCGCAGATCATCCCCCTCTACATCAATGGCCTGGGCGGCACCATCACGCCCGGCCCCGAATGGATCGTCCAGAACGGCGACGCCATTTTCTGGCAAGACCGGTTGCGGATGGGCGGTTACATGAAGACCTTCAGCGCGTTTGATTGTCCCTCGCTGCGGAATCTCGCCACCAAAAGCATCGGGGGTGGTTTCGCTGCAAATCACGCACTGGGCATCGGCATCAATTATCCGGAGATCGGCACTTTGTGGCAGGTTTCCAACCTCGCCGCCCGCCCCTTCAAGATGAGCAGTGTCGCCATCCCGGCGAAGTGCATTGGCTGGGGCGACGCCGGAGCCGTGACCACCGCCAGCAAGAATCTGGCCCCGGACCTTTGGCTGCCAGATGCCGCTTTTGATGCCTTGTTGCAGGCGTTTTATGGGGGCGGCGCGACTTACTTTCGCTCCCCGTCGGATTCCGGCGGCTATGATTCCGGCGACGCCCGCGCCATTCCGCGGCACGGCAAGCGGGTGAATCTTCTGTTCATGGACGCGCACGCCGAGTCCATGCTGAACAGCCGGGCCGGTTGGGGCTTTCCGGCGCCGCGCAGTCGCACGGACGAAGCCGCACTTTGGGCGCGCAACCACAAAGGCACGGATCCCAACGCCCCATGAAATCAAAGTCCCGCCGTCACTCATGTCCGAATTGATTTCACCGATCCTCCCATGAAACCTCTGCACCCATTGCGGATGACGCCAATTCTGATTGGGGGATTTTGCGCGTTGGTAATCGCCGGTTGTGGCCGGAATTCAACGGCGAAGAATGAAGTTTCGCCGGACGAGTTGGACCGGCCCGTGAGTGATTTGTCATTAACCCAACCACGCACCAAATCAACGTCGCCGACCAGTGACCGCGCCGGGAGGCAGCTTCCCGAGTTTGCGTGATACCGGCCGGTCGGCCGCTGAAATTGGATGCGCCAAATTAGACACATGAAATGTCGAATAAAAAGCCCGGTCAGGAAAGACCGGCGGATAACCGGGCGGCGTTCGCTCTGATGGCCTTGAACCGGCCCCCCAAGAACTGGATTTCCAGATCCCAAACCTCAACCTCAAACCTCAAAACTAAAAAACAGAACATGAAAATAAAGCAACTCCTGACAGTCATCAGCACCCTCGCGGTGCTATCGGGCGCGACGGGTTCCGCACATGCGCAAAACAAGGTCGCCAATGGCGGTTTCTCAGCCAACGCGGCGGCGTTCACGGTGTCGCCCGGCGGTGTGGGCGCCACTGACGGTACCGCCACCAACCCGCCGATTGCGAGTTGGTCAAGCTACCCCACTGCCGACTATCCCGGCAGCGGCATCAATGGTGCGGGGACGCCGTTGGGCAACATCTTCGGTCCGGCCGATCCCGGTGGCCGCACCTTCGCTTTCGCCCAGAACGGAAGCACTGTGTTATACCAGGTTCTATCACTCGCCACCAATACGTCGTACCTGCTGAGCATAGACGTGGCTGGCCGGAATGCTGACGTCGCGCCTACTTTCGCAGTCAAGATGGGCGACGGAGTTCCGGCGTTCTGGGACAGTGGCGACATTGCGGCGAACCAGGCTTCGTTCACCCACTACAGCTTTGTCTTCACCACTCCGGCCACGTTCACGGTCGCTCCCATCATCCAATTGTGGAATGCCAGCCCGGCGGGCGACAACACGGTGGTCTTTGCCAACGTCTCCGTCATCCCCGCGTCGCAGTTGATCGTGAACGGCGATTTTACGGCGAACGCCCCGGCGTATATTGTCTGGCCCGGTTACAATCAGGACGGGACTCTTGGTAAAGATCCGGCGGCCATTGCGTATTGGTCCGGCGTCCTCAACAATGGGGGCAAAGGCATTAATGGCGCGGCGTCGGGTATCGCTGGTCCTCCGTTCGGTCCGCTGGACGCCGGTGGCCGCACTTGGGCCTTTATTCAAGGAGCGGGTGGGTTGACCCAGGATTTGCCGGTCACTTACACCCCCGGCATAACGTATCAACTGAACTTTGATGCCGCCGCCCGGGCTGGCAACGCTGGCGTTGATTTCCAAGTTCGGATTGGCGACGCGACCCAGGAGCATTTTACGACGCAAGTTGGCGGAGTTGACTTGGTCGGCAACCCCAACGCGTTCGTTTCTTACGTTTACCTGTTCACCGCACCGGCCACGTTCGATGGCACGGCCTCCATCCAGATGCATAATCTTATGCTCACCTCCGGCGACAAGACGATGGCCTTCGCCAACGTCTCCCTCCAGGTGGCTACGAACGCGGTTTTGATTTCCCAGCAGCCGACCCCTGCGACTTTGACCAAGTATGCCGGCGGCACCGCGACCTTCACGGCTGCCGCGATCGGAACCAACACGGTTTCTTACCGGTGGCGGCATGCGGGCACCAACCTCACGGACGGCGGCAAGTTCTCCGGCACCACCACGACGACCCTGGCGATTAACAACCTGAGCGCCGCAGAAGCCGGGGCTTACGATGTCGTGGCGAACGTCGGCCCCCATTCGGCGACCAGCCAACCGGCGGCCCTCACGGTGTTGCCCCCGGGTTTCACTAAGCAGCCAAGATCTCTGACCTTGTATGCCGGACGCACCGCGAGCTTCACCGCCGCCGCAGAGGGCCCTGGCACGCCCTCCTACCGCTGGCGAAAGAACGGCAGCAACCTCAGCGACGGCGGCAAGTTTTCCGGCACCGGAACGACGAACCTCGTAATCACCAATGTCTCCGCCGGGGAAGCCGACTCCTACGACGTGGTGGCGACCTTCACCGGCAGTTCGGTGCCCAGTTCCGTAGCGACCCTCGCGATGGTCTCCCTTCCAGTAGCCGGCAGTTATCCGGCAACTGTTCTCAGCCACAACCCGATGGGTTACTGGCGCTTCAACGACGGCGGCGGCACCAATGGGTTTGATTACATCGCCGGCAACAATGTGTTCGACCCGCTGGGGTCCCCGTTGCAAGCCGGGCCGCAGCCGCCGGATTTTGGCGGCTTTGAAAGTCTGAACCCCGCGCCGCGTCTGAACGGCACCACCCAGGGTTATACCTCGACCTCGACGATGTTTGACGGCTTGAGCGAGTTCACGCTCATGGGCTGGTTCAACATCAATCCAAGCCAGTATCCGTTCACCAATAGCGCGGCGGGACGCGCCTCGCTCTTCGGCCAGCAATGGACCGCCGAACTGGCGTTTTACAACGGAGACCTCACGGGAACCAGGCTCTATTTCTATTCCCAAGGAATCACCGCGACGATTTTTGTGGCCAGCGGATTTGATCCCGGCGTCTGGCACTTCGTCGCCGCCGTGTCCGACCCGACGGCGGGCGCAACGACCGTCTATTTGGACGGCGCGGTGGCCGGCGTTGGCAACGCGTGCCCGGGAGTAGTGTTGCACAACACCTTCAACATCGGCGACAAGGTGTCCAACTTCCCGAACGTGCCCTCGCCCTTCCCGGGGAGTATTGACGAGGTCGCGGCGTTTGACCACGCGCTCTCGGCGGCCGACGTGCAGAGCCTCTACCAGGCAGCGACGCCGGTGGTGTTGCAAATCGCTCCGGCGGGCGCGAACCAACTGAAGTTGACGTGGAAGCAAGGCACGCTGCTACAGGCGGATGCATTCACGGGGCCGTGGACGACCAACGCGGCAAGTTCGCCGTACCTGGTGGCGCCATTGGGTGCCAAGAAGTTCTACCGCGTGCAGGTGCAGTAATTCGGTTTGATTGGCACATGGGCGGAGGCCGGGCACAAGCCCGGCCTCCATTTTTTAAGAGCCTGTTTGAAAACATCAATTTCGGTTGTAGCAGCCGTCGTAAGGAGGCTCAAATCTCTTAGTCCTTACAAATCTAGACGACCAGAACGGTCAAAAGTTAGAGCCTCCTTACCTCAGCTTCTACTTTTAGAACAGACTCTAAGTAAACATCGGTTACTCGGTTCAGGATCAGCTAGGGTCCTTAGCAACGGATGATATCCAATTGCAAATCTGGCAGGGCGGGTCACTTACCACTCACCGCTTTGGTCTGGGCCCTGGTGCTCACAGGGACCTCGTTGGCCGCGACGATTGACAAGACCAACAACGCCGCCAACTTGAACCTTGGTATCAGTTGGGTGGGTACCACGCCGCCGGGCAGTGGGGACATCGCCCAATGGGCGAGCGTGGTCACCAGTGCCAACACGGTGAGTCTCGGTGCGGATTTAAGTTGGTCGGGCCTCAAGATCGCCATGCCGGGCGGCCCCATGACGTTGAACGCCGGCAACACGCTCACATTGGGTGGTGCCGGCGTGGATCTTTCCACCGCCACGCAAGACCTAACCGCCAATTGCGATCTGGCTTTGGGCGCAAGCCAGACCTGGGCGGTCGTTTCCGGCCGGAACTTCACCGTGGGCGGAGGGGTTTCCGGCACGGCGTTGCTGACTCTTCCCGGGCCGGGAACCGCCACCTTCAATGGTGGCAGTTTTTTTCTTGGCACTGCGACGGCAGGAAACAATGCGCTGGCATTGAACGGCGGCACCTTGGTCATGGCTGGTGGCACGCTGAATCTGGCTGGGAACAATCGCAACGACGATGCCTCGCACATTCAAGGTAGTGCGACCTTCAAACAAACTGGCGGCGTGCTGAACAGTTCGTTCTACACCCGTGTTGGCTCCACGGGTCGAGGCACGCTGAATATCAGCGGCGGGCAATTCAACAATTCCGGTGAAATTCTGTTTGCCTTCGGTAGCAGTCCCCAAGGCATTCTGGTTGTCTCCAACACCGGGACGCTCAATGCCCACTTCCTGCGGGCCGGCAACAACGGTCCCTGTACCATCAATCTGGACGGCGGCTGGCTGATGGCCGACCTGATTTACAGCCCCTCTGGCCAAGGCTATTTCTACTTTAACGGCGGCACGTTGCGGGCCAACACCGCCCCGCTCAACCCGTGGTTCGACGCGTCGGTGTTGACCTATGTCAGGAATGGCGGAGCGATTATTGATACGGCGGGGCAGAACGTCAATTTCACGGCCAACCTGCAACCTTACAATGTCAGCTCGACGGGCGGCCTGACCAAGACCGGCATGGGCACGCTGACGCTCGCAGGGAAGAGCACTTACAACGGCCCGACGACGGTAGCCAACGGAACGCTCGCGATCACCGGGGGTTTCACCAGCACGGGCGCGGTGCTGGTGGCCAGCGGTGCCACGCTGGGCGCGGGACAGTTGACGAACGGCAACCTAACCTTGTCACCGAACGCGGCCCTCGCGCTCACCCTCGGCGCGGCGGGCAACCCGACCAACTCCAGCCTGCGCGTCAACGGCAACCTGATTCTCGATGGCAATGTCGCCATCAGCGATGCCGGCGGCATGAGCCCCGGCGCGGTTTACTCGGTCATCAATTACACCGGCACCCTCACCGACAACGGACTGGTGGTTAGCCCCTATTCCGGGTGGGATATGACGGTGGACACCAGCCTCACGAACTTTGTCCGCCTGACCGCGACGCGGAAACGGCCCTTCGTCGAAATCCCCTCTGGCGACCTTGCCGTCACCAGCCTCTCCACCAACCTGTCCGCAATCATTCATGGCGTGACGGCGTATCCCATCTGGTATGAAGTGCGGTCCAACTCGCCCAGCGGCATCCTCACTGACTTCGGCGCGCATCTGCCGTCTGCCGTCTGGCCCTTCACCGTACGGCATCTCAAGGCGGGCACGAACTGGGTGACGGTTTTGGCGCGCGATAACAGCGGCCAGACTTACAGCAACAGCGTTCGGCTGGTTTTGAATTTGCCGACCAACCCGCCGGTGCGGCCGCGGCCGATTCCGGCGGAAATCTGGTGGGGCGGACTTTCGGAAAACCAACAGTTACTCGATCCGACCAAGCCGTGGGACTTCGTGAAGCAATACGAGGACGGCATCTTTTTCCACACGGCGGGCTATGGCGGCTTGACTGACACCGACAAGGCGAACCTTGCCACGATGATGCGGCCCTACAACACCAAGTATTGGTCTGAACTAGGTGGCGGAGTGATGACAGGCCAGATTCCTGGACCGGATTATGTCTATAATATCGGCAACAATTGGGGCGTGGGAGTGGTGAACTATCTGCAAAGTCTCGGCCTCGTCATGAGCCAGATCACGCACGATTACCATATCGAGAACCTGGAAGACGTTTGCCGCGTGCATCCCGCCTGGCCAGCGCAGGATCAGGTGGCGTGGTGGACGGGCGATTTGACGCAAGCCAGCACTAACGGCTATGTGACGAACGGCCTCTGGCGTGACATTTTCAACATTGATTACGCGAACAATCCGCACCTCAAAATCGGCGAAACCAGCAGCCCGGTCTGGTTTCCGTGGGATGCCTACCCAGCGCTCGGCGCGAACACACTGCTCTACAATCCGCTGAAGGACACCAACGCCGTGCCGATCCAAGTTAATGGCACGAACGTCTCTTTCTCGCTCAACGCGCATGATATTTTCACCGGCTTTATCAACATGGCCGGCGCGATCAACCATCCCTATTACTCTCAGCAAACCGATTGCCCGTGGGATTACTATGGTGGGTGGCCCAATGTCACCGAGCGCACGAACAACCGCGCCAAAATCCGGTTCTACGAAAAACAAATCCAGGCGCGGGGCGCGCGGCACACGTTGATTTGCAATGTCAGCGACGCCCAAGCCCGGCCCGGTGGCAACGACGCGCAAGACCTTTACTACAAAACCAACAGTCTGAATTCGCTGTTCCTGCATCAGCAGGAAGGCGGACGCGCCAACTGTTATCTCTTTGAAAGCTGGTACACCGACTTCGACCCCACCACTTATCGCATCCCGCACGCCGCGGCGCCGGAAACCAAGAGCGGCAGCTACGCGAACCTGGCGCTCACGGCCATCAAGTATCTCAAGGGCATCCAAGACACGAACGGCGCGTTGGAGCAACTGGCGCTGGGCCTACTCAGCACCGGCGCGACCAATCAGTTTTCCCTCACCAACCAGGGCGACATCGCCTGTTTGCCCGCGATCGTGGCCACGGAAACCGGGAGTCCCTATCTGGTCGCGCGCTATTTCGACAATGCGGGCCGGGACATCACTGCGGCGATGTCGAGCGCCGACGGTTATTGTCCCACCAATCTACTTCCGCCCGGCCAGTCCCTCACGTTCAAGATGGTGGTAAGCGCCTGGGCCGGAGCGGCTCCGACGGCGACCCGAACCATCACCTTTGAAGTGTTCTGGAATCCGCAGGATCCGACCGGCGTGGTGCGCGACCGGAAAACTGTCAGCGTCAGCGCCGGCGGTCTGCCCGCCATCACGAACATGATTCTCAACGGCGATTTCTTGGCCAACGCGCCGGCGTTTGTAACGTGGCCGGGTTATACCGGATTCGGCGCGAATCCCGGTAGCATTGCGAACTGGTCCAACATCACGGGCGGCGGCGTGGGCGTGAACGGCGCGGCCACGGGACCAAGCGTCGGGAAACCATTTGGACCGACGAGCACTAGCGGCGGCACCTTCGCATTCATTCAGGGCGGCACGAACGGCCTTTCCCAGAATTTGGTTCTGACACCCAACACGGCGTATCAGTTGCAGTATGATGTCGCCGTGCGGTCGGGGAACACGGCCAGTTATCAAGTGCAGATTGGCGACGGCACGCAGACTTATTTCACGACCGGCACGGTGCCGGGCAGCAGCGCCGCGTTCGTCCGATTTACTAATACGTTCACCACGCCGACCACCCTCAACGGCACGCACGCAATTCAGTTGAATAATCGGACCACTGGCGACAACACCGTTGACTTCGCTAGCGTGTCGCTTGTCCCACTCTGGACCAACACGCCACCGGTGGCGAACCCGTTGACGCTGGGCGCGGTGAGCGGCTGGCCCGCCACGCTTCCGATCATCGGCGCCGCGAACGGGCCGACGGACGCGGACGGCGATCCATTGACGGTCGCGACGGTGAGCGCGCCGGCTCACGGTACTGCCAGCACCGACGGCACGAACGCGACTTACAATGCGACGAATAACTTCGCCGGCACGGACAGTTTCAATTACAAGGTGAGCGACAGCTATGGCGCCGCCGCCACCAACACCGTGACAGTGAACGTGATTGCCAACAGCCCGGACTTGAACCGGATGACGGCTGGGTTGAGTGGCGGGAAGGTGGTGCTGACGTACTTGGGCATTCCGGGCAACCGTTACGCGCTGGAGCAGACATTCAGTTTGTCTCCGCCAGTCTGGATGCCGGTGGTGACGAATCTGGCTGCGGCCGACGGTTACCTTGGGTTCACGAATTCGCCGCCCGGCACCAACAGCTTTTGGCGTCTTCGCCAGGCTCCATGAACCGGTGCTTTGCTGCGAATCAATAGAATTGAAGATGAATAGCCATCTCAACCTGCGACTGCTCGTGCTGGCGTTGGCCGGCGCGTTGGAGTGGAACGCGACCGCGCAAAACGTCGTCTTCGTGCCGGCGACCGGCAATTGGAACGTGCCGGGCAACTGGACCAGCGGCAGCGTGCCGAACACCAGTCAGAATCCGATTGTGCTCAATGGTGGAGTAGTCACGGGGGACACCAACGTCGGTAGTTGTGGCAGCGTGTTCGCCGGCCAGTCCGCCGTTGCCAATCCAAAAGGCCTGGGGCTGTTCCGCAACGGCACGGTGTTGACGGCGGCGAATGTGCTGCTGGGCCGCGACGGGACGAACTACGGCTCGTTTAATCAAATGGGCGGGACACTGACGGTGCCAAGCTACGTGAGCGTCGGCAACCCTGCCCGTGTGGCTCACCGATCCGACAGGCATGAGCCACGACCAAAGGTTTTATCGCGTGCGGCTGGGTCCGTGATGAGCATCGCCGGAAACCAAGCCCGAGTGGAGCGTGGGCTGTGACCCGCATTGGGCGTGTGAACACCGTAAAGCTGGTCAAAGACCAGCGCTCCGTCCAGAGTTTGTGAAATATGCGGGTTAAGTCGGCACGGCATGAAAGCGGTTATCAAATTTACGAAGCCAGGATCAAAGATCTTGAAAGACAATAGCCACGGATATGTCCCGACCGGGCGGATCTTCCGCTCCCGTCAATGCGCTTTACTGCTGACAGCACTCTGCCTTTTGCCGGCGTCCCCCATAGTCGCCCAGAACCTCGTTCAGAATGGAACATTTACCGCCAATGCCCCGGCCTTCGTGACCTGGCCCGGCTATGCCAGTTACGGCGGCAACACGACTTACTACTGGTGGGTAGATGGCGTGGCGGCCAACGGCGTGATTACGCCCGGGGCCGGGCGATCCTTCACGACCGGCCTACCAGTGGTGGACTTGATGGCAGACACCGGGGTGGCGACGGATGCCTTGCAGCGTTCGTTGCCCGGCAACCCTGAATGCGGCGGGCCGCGTCCCAATCGTCCCATCGGCATGTTCTGTTTTCTCTGGCATAAATTCCCCGGCTTTGGTTCCGGTACGGACTGGGATGTCAGCCAGTGGATGAATGCTCCGGAGGTCATTTCCAATGGTTTCACCGTTCCCATCAACCCGACCACCGGCGCGGTGTTCTTCCGCGCTGGTTTTGCCCGCACCATGATTTCCAACTTTTTATGAAACACATTTGCATCTGGGCCAGTCTCTGTTCGCTGATCAGCTTTGGGCTGGTCGCGGCGGACTTGGCAAACGTCAGCTACAACCCGCCGGTGGGACGCGAGCGCGCGGAGCGTTCGCCGATCACCTCGTTCTTCGTCGCGCCAACGCGCATCGTCTGGCAAAGCGACGTGGGGGTGAAAAATGCTGGCGCGCTCCTCGCGCCCCACGCGGGGCAAGCCGTGCTGAAGGAGCCGCAACCGCCCTGCGAGCTGAACTCCTCCTCCAATGCGCCCGCGGGAGTGCTGCTGGATTTCGGTCGCGAACTGCATGGCGGCATCGAGCTGTTCACGACGATGATGCCGAAGTCCGGGAAACTCCGCCATTTGCGCGTGCGCTTCGGCGAATCGGTTTCCGAGGCGATGGCCGAGTTCGGTGGTTCGCAAAACGCGGGCAACGATCACGCCATCCGCGACCAGGCGGTCACGTTGCCGTGGCTCGGCAAGAAAAGTGTCGGGCCGAGTGGTTTTCGTTTTGTGCGGATTGATAGCGTGGACACCAATCTGTCGGTGGAGTTGAGTCAGGTGCGCGCGGTGTTGCAGATTCGCGATATTCCCCAAGTCGGTTCTTTCAAATGCGACGACGAGCGGCTCAACCGCATCTGGCAGGTGGGCGCGGACACCGTTCACCTCAACATGCAGGAGTATCTTTGGGACGGCATCAAGCGCGACCGCCTCGTGTGGATCGGCGACATGCACCCCGAAGTCAGCACCATCAACGCGGTGTTCGGCTTTAACGAAGTGGTGCCGCGCTCGCTGGATCTCACCCGCGATGTAACGCCCGTGACGGAATGGATGAACGGCATCTCCAGTTATTCGATGTGGTGGGTCCTCATCCACGAGGAACTGTGGATGCACCACGGCGATCGCCAATATCTCGAAGCGCAAAAGACCTATCTCACGGCCCTGCTCAAGCGGCTCGCGGAACTGGTCGGGCCAGACGGCCATGAGCGCATTGAGGGGATGCGCTTTCTCGACTGGCCCAGTTCGCCAAATCAGCAGGGCGTGACGGCGGGCTTGCAAGGGCTGCTGGTGATGACGCTGGAAAGCGGCGCGCGCCTGATGAGGGCGTTGGGCGACCAGGAGACGGCAACACTTTGCACCACCGCCGCCGCGCGCGGGCGGAAGGTGGTGCCGGAGGTTAACCAATCCAAATCCGGCGCGGCACTGTTGTCGTTGGCCGGCATGAGCGATGCGAAACGGGTTGCCGACGACGTGCTGAAGGTGGACGGGCCGCGGAACATCTCGACCTTCTATGGCTTCTACGTCCTGCAGGCGCTCGCCAAGTCCGGCGACACCGCCACTGCACTGGATTTTATCCGCACTTACTGGGGCGCCATGCTCGACTTCGGCGCGACGACGTTCTGGGAAGATTTCAATCTGGACTGGACGAACAACGCCGCGCGCATTGACGAACTGGTGCCGCCGGGCAAAAAGGATTTGCACGGTGACTACGGCGCTTATTGCTACCTCGGTTTCCGGCACAGCCTCTGCCACGGCTGGGCGAGCGGGCCGACGGCGTGGTTGAGCCAGAATGTGCTCGGCGTGAAACCGCTGGCGCCCGGCTGCCAACGCGTGCGCATCGCGCCGCAATTGGGCAATCTCCAATGGGCCGAGGGCGACTACCCGACGCCGCGCGGCGTTATCCACGTTCGGCACGACCGCCGGCCCGACGGCACGATCAAATCCAAAATCACTGTCCCGCCAGGCGTGAAAATGGTGAAATGAACGCCGGGATTCAGCGTGCTGGCTTGCGTAGATTCCTGCTACCGGCACCGTTTATGAAAACAACGCTTCCGAAACTTTTATGAAAATTACCAAGCTGTTGCTCGCCCTCTTGGCCAGCTCCCTCGTCGGCTCGGCTCAGGCCGAAACACTGGAAACCCGCTTCACCCATCCTCCAGAAACAACCCGCCCCCGCTGCTACTGGTATTGGATGGACGGCCAAATCACGAAGGAAGGCATCACGCGCGATCTCGAAGCGATGAAGCGCGTCGGCATTGGCGAGGGTTACATTGGCGTCATCAGCGGTCAGAGCGGCACGCCAGCGAGCGGCGCGTCCAAGGCGCTCACCGATGAGTGGTGGGGCTTCATCGAGCACGCGATCCGCGAAGGCACGCGGCTGGGCGTGGACGTCGGCATGTTCAATTCGCCGGGTTGGAGTCAGTCGGGCGGGCCGTGGGTGAAACCTTCGCAGGCGATGCGCTACGTCACGTTGCCGGAGTTGCGACTACACGGGCCGCAACACTTCGAAGGCAAGCTGCCGCTTCCGACGGGCGAATTTCAAGATCTTGTGGTGCTGGCATTTCCCGTCCCGGCCGGCGAAGGCGAAGTGGCGAAGCTCACTTCGCGCACGCCGACGCTCGTGACCTTCGAGATGCCATCGCCCTTCACGGCGCGGAGCGTGACGGTGCTGCCCACCAAAGAGGTGAATGTCAAAGCCGAGTTGCTGGCGTCAGACGACGGCCAGCAATATCGGACGGTAAAAAAATTCCCGATTGACCGGCACAATCTCGGCGTTGGCGTCGGTCCTGTTCCACTTGCGCCCATTGTGGTAACGCTGCCAGCCACCACGGCGCGGTTCTTTCAATTGAAATTTTCGGTCGCCTGCGAACTCGGCGACATCCAACTCTCGCCGGCGGCCCGCGTGGAAAGTTTCGCAGAGAAATCGTTGTTGAAAGTTTTCCAGGATCCTTTGCCGCCGTTTGATTTCTACTCGTGGCCGACGCTGGCCGAGCCGAACGCAGACGGCTTGACGATCCCGCCCGAGGCCGTGCGCGATCTCAGCAAGTTGATGGCGGCGGATGGGACGTTGCGCTGGGACGTGCCGGCGGGCGATTGGATTGTCTTGCGCACGGCGCTGACGCCGACCGGCACCAAGAACTCGCCCGCGCCACCGGAAGCGACCGGGTTGGAAGTGGACAAGATGAACCGCACGGCGCTCAAGTCGCACTACGACGCGTTTGTCGGCCATCTGCTCAAACGCATGCCGCCGGCGGACCGCAAGTCCTGGAAGCATGTCGTGGCCGACAGTTATGAGATGGGCCCGCAGAATTGGACCGACGGCTTCGGAGCGGATTTTCAAAAGCGTTACGGTTACGATCCGCTGCGTTTCCTGCCGGTCATGACCGGGCGCATCGTCGGCAGCGCGCAACAATCGGATCGTTTTCTCTGGGACTTGCGGCGCTTGGTGGCGGACCGAGTGGCGCGGGATTACGTCGGCGCCTTGCGCGATCTTTGTCACGAGAGCGGGTTGAAGCTGTGGCTGGAGAATTACGGGCACTGGGGTTTCCCCAGCGAGTTTCTGCTGTATGGCGGTGCGAGCGACGAGGTCGGCGGTGAGTATTGGGTGACGGGTGATCTCGGCTCGATTGAGTGCCGCGCCGCGTCGTCCGCCGCGCACATTTACGGCAAGCCGGTCGTGTGGGCGGAGGCGTTCACGGGCGGCCCGGCGTTCGTCAACACGCCCCGCGACCTGAAGGCGCGCGGCGACTGGTCGTTCTGCGAAGGCATCAACCAGTTTGTGCTGCACGTCTATATCCACCAGCCAAAGGACGAGAAACCTCCCGGCGTCAACGCCTGGTTTGGCTCTGAGTTCAACCGGAACAACACCTGGTTCGAGCAGTCCAAGGCGTGGATTGATTATCTGCGGCGCTGCAGCGTGATGTTACAGACCGGCAAACCGGTGGCGGATGTGGCCTACTTCATCGGCGAGGACACGCCGAAAATGACGGGCCTGCGCAAACCGGAACTGCCGACGGGCTGCGACTTCGATTACATCAACGCCGACGTCATCGAACATCGCTTGGCGGTGAAGGACGGTCGCTTCGTGCTGCCGGATGGAGTGAGCTATCGCGTGCTCGTGCTGCCGGAGTCGCCGACGATGCGGCCCGAGCTCTTGAAAAAGCTGCGCGACCTCGTCGCCGCCGGCGGCGTGGTTTTGGGGCTGCCGCCGACACACTCGCCGGGTTTGGAGAATTTTCCGAAGTGCGACGTCGAGGTGCAAAAGTTGGCGCGCGAGGTCTGGGGCAATGCTGATTTGAAGCAACCGGGCGAGCACCCGCTCGGAAAAGGCCGCGTCATCTGGGGCAAGGGACTGGGGGAGGTTTTGGCCGCGCTGGGTTCTCAACCGGATTTTGAAAGCTCCGCAGCGTTGCGCTTTAAGCACCGGCACAGCGAAGACGCTGACATCTATTTTGTCGCCAATCCCAAAGCGGAATCCCTGACAACGACCGGGGCGTTCCGGGTCGGCGACCGCGCGCCGGAACTGTGGTGGCCGGATTCAGGTCGCATCGAGCGCCCGGCGGTTTATGAGGCGGCGAATGGCGTGGTGCGGTTGCCGTTGTGCTTCGGGCCGGCGGGCTCGGTGTTTGTGGTGTTTCGCGAAAAGGCCGCGCCCAAGTCGGAACGCATCGTCTCGGTCACGCGCCACGGCGCGGAAATTCTCGGCACGACGGTGAGGCCAGCGGTCAGCGGCACCGTCAGCGACAATCCGAACAACTTCACCTTCGCCGTTTGGGTGAAGCCTGACGATGACACCACGCTCGTCCGCGAGGCGAACACCGGCGTCGTGGGTATGGCCGAGAAGCGCAACGACATTTTCGCCGCGCCACACGGCGATACTTTCGGCGGCGAGGGTCACGCCGGCAGCGGTTTGGCCGTTGGGCGCAACGGCGTGTGCGTGTTTGAGCATGGGGCGAATTACTTCGCGCCGCCGCTGGTTCATGCCGCGTCGCTCACCAACTGGACGCATGTGGCGGTGGTCTATCGCGACGGCCAGCCGAGTCTTTATCTCAACGGCGTGCTGGCGCGGACCGGTCTGAAGAGCACCCACATCGTGCATTCGGGCGCGGGCCAGGGCGGCACGAAATATCGCGGCAAACTGGGAGGCATCGAGCAATTCTCCCGCTCGTTGAGCGCGGCTGAGATCGCACAACTCCTGACCTCCATGCGCCCACCCAGCGACGGCGCGGGCGAGCGACCACTCCAATTGACCCGCAGCACGGCTGGCAAAATCACTGCGCACGGCGGGCAGGCCGGCGATTACGAACTCAAATTCGCCGACGGCCAAACGCGCCCGTTGAAAATTTCGGCCGCCGCCGCTCCGATGGAAATCACCGGACCGTGGGAAGTGAGCTTTGCGCCCGGTCGAGGCGCACCGGAGAAAATCACATTCGATCAACTCACCGACTGGACGAAGCGATCCGAAGACGGCATCAAGCATTTTTCCGGCAAGGCCACGTATCGCCGGGCGTTTGAAGTGTCGGCGCAACGCCCGCCGAACTCCGCAATGATTTTGGATCTTGGCAAAGTCAGCGATCTCGCCACCGTGCGAGTGAACGGTCAGGAAATCGGCACCGTCTGGCTTCCGCCCTATCGCGTGGACATCACCGCCGCCGTGAAGCCCGGTGCGAACACACTCGAAGTGGGCGTCGTGAATACTTGGAATAACCGGCTCGCGGGCGATGCGGCGTTGCCGGTGGAGCAGCGTCACACTTCGCTCACGGCGACGACTGTGAAGAAAGACGCCCCCCTCCTGCCGGCGGGATTAATCGGCCCAGTGACGATTCAGCAAGCCCCATAAACCTACAACCGATATGACAATGAAAGCTGACACCAAAATCAAACTAGGGCATCACGTCCGCGAGTGGGTGAATTTCAGTTTCTTTAGCCAAAGGTTGGCTTTTGCGGCAGCAAAGGCTTCGGAGTCGAATGCGCGCCCCACGCCACTCCTTCCTGATCTTGTGCGCTGGGTGTTTTCGGTGCTTGAGAATCTGGCGCAAGTCTTCATGGCCCCCCACGCTGCGGCAATCTTCCGGCGGACAGGCACGGGCTCCTGGACAAGGTGTCGCCCGGATTTTCGACGCCCCCACGTTGGTTACGGGTAACGCATCCGGAAGAACACCGCGGGGTTGTTGGTGTCAATGGGCATGAAGATTTGGTTGGTCAGTGGGGAGCCGGAGACGGTGAACCAATTCGTCCGCAAGCCCACGTTGAGCGCGTTCGTCTGCGACTCCAGCCGCCAGCCGGTGTGATCGCCCGGCCACGCGAGGTAGAGGTGGGTTGGGGCGAGATTCGCCATGAACAGATTGGGCGCGGCGGTGTTTGTCACAGCCGGGCCGCTGATCATGGACAGGACAAAGGCCGTGGGGTTGTAATTTGTTTGCCAAGTGAATGACGGTGGTAACGCGGTATTGGTGAACAGCACGCCCGATTCGGAGGTGTAGTTCAACAGGTTAAAGGAACTGCCCACGCCCGGCCAAAACGCCCCGTTCAAATTGACGCTCAGGCTGCCACTGAAGGCCGCGGGGCCTGAGAGCGTGATAGAGCCATTTCCCAGCCAGCCTTCCAGCCCGAAGCCCATTTTTGTGCCGTTGGCCAGCGTATAAGCGCCCTGCAAAGCGATGTTGCCGTTTTGCGCGTCCAGTTTGCCGAAGTTGTTAAATGTGACGCCGTTTACAATGACCGTCGTACCGCTCGTCCCGTCCTTGCGGAAGGTCCCGTAGTTGTTGAAGACGGTGCCGCCACCAAAAGCTGCGTTCAATTGCTGGTCGCACTGCGAGTCCCACAAACCGGAGTTGTAAATGAAGCTGCCAGCCCCGCCGCCGCCGCGAATCGTCCCGCTCGCCCACGCCACAGTGCCGTTATTCGTCACGATGCAACCGGCCATGTCGTTGTTCCCGCCGCCGCCCGCCACGGTGACGGTGCTGTTGGTAATGATGGTGACAACCGCCCCGTTCCAATTGCCTGCCGCCCAGGTCAAAGTGCCGTTGATAAAGTTCGTGCCGACGAGATTGCCGGCGTTCTCCACCACGTTGCCGCTGGTGGTCGCACCGTTGATATTGAAGCTGCCCGCGTTCAGATACAGCACCCCGATGTCGCTGCTGGTGACGGCACCACCAGTGAAATTGCCGCTGCCCTGCAACTGGATATTACCCGTCTGCACGCTCAACAGCCCGCTGGGCTGATTGAACAGAACTCCACCGACTAAATACGTAGTGCCGGTCCCCGCCGATTTACGGAAGGTGCCGTAGTTGTGCAAGACGGTGCCGCCGCCAAAGGCCGCGTTCAATTGCTGGTCGCTCTGCGCGTCCCACAGACCGTAGTTGTAAATGAAGCTGCCAGCCCCGCCGCCGCGAAGCGTCCCGCTCGCCCATGCCAAGGTGCCGTGGTTCGTCACGCTACAGTTGGCCAGGTCATTGTTTCCGCCGCCGCCGGCCACGGTGACCGTGCTGTTGGTGGTAATGGTGACGACCGCACTGTTCCAAGTGCCCGCCACCCAGTTCAAAGCGCCTCGGATCACATTCACCCCGACCAAGTTGCCGGCGTTCTCAATCACGTTGCGGCCCGTCGCCGTGCCGTTTATGTTGAAGCTGCCGAAGGATAAATAGGTCGTCCCCGAGCTGTTGGTGGTGATCGAGCCGCCGGTGAAGTTGCCGCCGCCCTGCAGGACCACATTCCCAATCTGCACGTCCAATACGCCGCTGGGCTGGTTGAACAGAACTCCACCCGCGAACAGGGTATTGATGGCGGGGTTGATCCCGCCCGATTTGCGGAACGTGTCGAAGTTGTTAAAGACCGTGGCCCCGCCATACCCAGAGTTAAATTGCTGGTCGCTCTGGGCATCCCACAAACCGTAATTGTAAATCGTGGTGCCGTTGCCGCCGCGAAGCGTCCCGCTCGCCCACGCCACGGTGCCCTTGTTCGTCACCACCGTAGCGTTCAGGTCATTGTTCCCACCGCTGCCAGCCACGATCACTTTGCTATTGGTGGCGACAGTGACGGTCGCGCTGTTCCACAGGCCGGCCACCCAGGCCAAAGCGCCGTGAATAACGTTCGCTCCGACTAGGTTGCCAGCGTTCTGAATCACGTTTAGGTCAGTGACCGTGCCGTTGATGTTAAAGTTGCCGGCGCTCAGATATGTCGTCCCAACGCTGCTGTTGGTAATCGAGCCACCGGTAAAATTGCCGCCACCTTGCAAAAATACATTGCCCGTCTGCACGCTCAACAGACCACTGGTCTGATTAAACAGAACGCCACCGGCAAACAAGGTGTTGCCGGTCCCCGCCGATTTGCGGACGGTCCCGAAGTTGTGGAACCCCGAGCTGCCACCAAGGCCAGCGTTCAATTGCTGGTCACTCTGCGCATCCCACAACCCGTGGTTGTAAATGGTGCTGCCGTTGCCGCCACGAATCGTCCCGTCTTTCCACAGCACCGTGCCGTGGTTCGTAAGCACCGTGGCGCTCATATCATGGTTATTCCCGCTGACAATGAGCAAAGTCGAGTTGGAGGTGATCGTCACGTCCGGCGCACCATTCCAATCGCCCACGACCCAGGTCAACGCACCTTTGAGGACCGTCGCGCCCCCCAGAGTGGCCCCATTCAACCAAGTGTTGGTCCCCGTCACCGTGCCCTTGATGTTGAAATTCCCTTGCGCGAGATTCACCAGTCCCACGCTGTTGGTGCTGACATAACCGCCGGTGAAATTGCCGCCGCCAAGCAGCGCCAATTGCAAACCATTGGTGCTGTTTTGTACGTCCAGCACCCCGGCGATTTGGTTGAACACCGTCCCCGCGAAATAGGTGTTACCCGTATGCTCCCCGACTCCTCCCGACTTGCG
>CAIKLQ010000674.1 GCA_903828255.1 uncultured Verrucomicrobiota bacterium | reverse complement strand
TCAACCCGGAAATGTAAAGAACCCGGGGGCGGGTTCAGGGAATTTCAAAGCCGCTTCTGCAACCCAACGCCCCCGGTCATTGCGCCCCCGCGTTCTCTACATTTCTTGATTTGTTAGGCGGCGCGGTCATACTCCAACCACCCTCCTCCACCACGAACGCCTCTCCGGTGTAGTCCTGGTGCTGACGAGAACCTCGAACGCATCCTTGGGCATGCCTGGAATGTCGTGGTCGTGACGGTAGCCAGTGAGTGAGTGCGCCAACTCAACCGGGATGTCTAAGATGTAATCAACGCCTGCCTTCTTCCCGCCGGCTGCGGACTGCTCAGCAAACAATCTGTCACGAATAGCCGCAAACGAAGTCGGAGGCTGTCCCTTGACCTCCAAACACTCTATCCCTTTTCTGCCTCCAGAGTCGTGGTAAACCGACCAGATGAGCTGCCCATCGCGCCAGCACGCTGCAAAACTGCACATGACGTGCTCCTCGACAAAGCACATCACGACCTCGCCAACGCGAGACAGACGCCCCAATGCCGCATCCTCTGTGAGTCGAAGTCCGTCACGATTGGAGGCGACCATATACCAGCCTCCCGGCAATTCCGCGCCGGTGATGTCCGACTCTGGAATCTCCTCGCGTTTGCCAGTGCCGCGCAGCGCAAGCGCTCCATGCACCGCCTGCGGTGTGCCGCCTCTCACTGCTGCCCATGACATTGAAAAACCCATACGCGTAGTGCCGCCTAACGCTCCAGATGAGCGAAGTGGCGGACAGTAGGCGTTGGAATTTGCGAGAGTGGTCGCCCGCCACTTTCGCTCGATCTGGTGGTTGGGCTGACGCGACTAAAGACAAACGAATATGACGAACATCGAAGAACGTATCGCACAACTCACAGCGCACCGCGCTTGTGGAAACCAAGAACAAGACCCGCAAAACGGCAAGCTCGCCGGATACTGCGTCGTGTGCCAAGTGCCGTGGCCGTGCGAGACAGCCAAACCCAGAAGCTTCTGGGAGCAGAGCGTGAGCGAAAATCGCGCCATCGCTGAACTGGCAAAACCGTCCGCCGCGCAGCCCAACGTCCCGGATCAGCGACCGGGCGAACAACCAAAATCTTGAATATGCAAACAAACTCAACTGCCGAGCGAACCCCCGGTTCGCTGCATCCGGCTTGTTCGGCTGCGGAGGTTGAATCGGAAGTGTGCTCGTCCTGCGAAGGCTACGGAAGCATCTCCTACAACCCTAACCTAAACCCGAATGCGTTCCCCGCGACGGCCAGCGCAAAATGCACACACTGCGGCGGCACCGGAAGCGTGGAGAAAGCGAAGCCGCAGCCGAACAGTTAAGTGAACGACAATTCGGTTTGGTTTTTGTCGTCATATTATTATGGCGGAAAGATTCGTTCGGTGGGTAAGCCTTGTCCAGAACTGACTTGGGCGGTGGAAGCCTGGGGGATTGTCGCCTATCACGGAGGCAACGCGACAGCAGGCTGGGAGCCGTGGGAACCACCCGGCGTGCCCTTTGGCGGGCCCCGGAAACTGGTTTCTCTTCGGTTCGCACGCCGGGACTTTGCGCCGGAGTGCTTCCGGCGTCAATGGCAGAT
>CAIKLQ010000673.1 GCA_903828255.1 uncultured Verrucomicrobiota bacterium | reverse complement strand
GTGGCGGAATTGGCAGACGCGCCAGACTTAGGATCTGGTTCCGAAAGGATTGGAGGTTCAAGTCCTCTCGCGCGCACCATTTTTTACTCGGGAAATAGATTGGGGACGTGAAAAAGATCGCGTTTCCTTTGGAGGTCAAGCAGGGCTCGGTCTCCGTTAAAATCTACCGCACGCGGTCGCATGGGTGCGATTCTTTCACCCCTAGCTTACTGGCAGGACGGGGACATGAAGCGGCCCACGTTCCCGAGTTCCGAGAAGGCAAAGGAGGCAGCGGACTTGGTGGTCGGGCGGTTGGCATCGGCGCATGCCGATGTGCTCAAGCTCACCAGTGCGGATCGCGCGGCGTAATTGCGCGCCCGGCAATTGCTCGACGCGGTGAACGTCCCGATCGAAACGGCCGCCGCACAGTTGACCCACGCCAAACGATTGCTCGGGGAGGTGCCGCTGGCACATCCGCCAAAACATGGGTCCGATGATGGTGCGGGAGCGTGTCCACCAAGCTATGCAAGTGGGCGAGCAATTCGGGGCGCGCAACCAGCCGTTGTTCCAGCGCTGGGGGCGGGGCTGCGGGTGCGACGGAGGGGTTCGAAACGGCGCGTTTAGAATTCGGTTCATGTTTCATGAACCACCTCAAATATACAAAACCCCGCCAAGGCTCCAGGCCAAAACGGCAACGTTCGCAATTTTTTTGCCCGCCACTTTCAATCGCACCCCCGTCTTTTCCTCAAACTGTCGTGGTGCGAGCAAACCCGGACAGTTGTAGTTAGCAAACCCGGACTTTTTCCCCCGCCGCTTGCGTCCCGTTGGCGGCGGCCTATGCCCCAGTTGCAGACCGGAGGATCGGGCTCTGCGGGGACGCAACCCGAGCGCCGCGTCTGCCTGACAGCCGGCAGGTCCGGTGGCCTTAGCGCCGCCGGGCCTGCCCCTGCCGGTGTCAGTTCCACAGCGACAAATCCACGCTCCGCATGACATCCCGCTTCGGCTCCACCAAACTCTGCCCCAGGAAAAATACCAACAACGCGCCCATCGTCTCGCCCTTCCACTAATCTGTCACGTCTTGGCCCGGTTCCGCGCCGAGCAACTCGCCGCCGCCACGGCGGCTACCAAACTCAAACTCTCCCGGAGTCGCCCATTAGCAATTCAGCCTCCTGTTGGGCGGCGGGAAGAGAAAGCAACTTGAGCGTGCGTCGTGCGTTGCCGATGCTGTGATGGTCCTGCTCGGCGGAAGCTAAGACCGATCCCACAATGGTGCTTTGGCAGCCCGACCATTAGCCTGGTTCCTTTGGCCGGCGATGAAGCCATTGGTGAAGGACGTTCAAGCTGGTGCATCAACTTCTGGCCGCCAAGAAAGATCTGCGCCTGGAGGCGGGGCTCAAGAAGCTGGATCGGTTTGAGGCCATCATCCTGGATGACTTGGGGTACGTGCAGCAATCGCGGGAAGAGATGGAAGTGCTCTTTACCTTTCTGGCGGAGCGCTACGAACGGCGCAGCGTGTTGGTGAGCAGCAATCTGGTGTTCTCGAAGTGGGACCAAATTTTCAAGGACCCGATGACGACGATGGCGGCGGTGGATCGCCTGGTGCATCACGCGATCATTTTGGAATTCGACGGCGAGAGTCAGCGGGTGGCCCCGCCGAAAGCAAAGGGTGGTGGCCCACCCGTGCGCCCACCTGCCGCCTGCGGCAGGCACAGCGGGTGAACAACAGTGAGAGAAACAACAAAACACAACCAACCGGTAAGCCGGTGTCACGGTGAGTTTTAATTGGCACTGCGACGAAGAATAATTGGCATTGACAACGGCACCGCCAGGCGGGCCAGGTCGGGGGTTTGGGCGGCGAAGAACTGCCGGTCGGCCTCGCGCAACAACTTCTTGTGTCGCCCGTGGGCGTCCAGGTCGGTCGCGATCTGATCGAGGATGGCGGGTTCAAATTCGACGAGCCGGTGGAGTTCGCGCAAAAACTCATGCAAGTGGGAATCCACCGGGGTGAGGAACAACCGTGGGAGCGGTTGCGAAGGCAGGGCAGGCACGCTGGTCATGCGCTTTTGTACGGTTCTCCGCTGTTTTCGGTGGAACCTCAGAACTGAGGGAAGCGGAGCTTGCCCGCCACGAAATAAAGCATGGTGATCAAGTAGGTGGTCGACCGGTAGCCGCGGGCCTTGCGTTTGGTCGCGCTGAACACGCTGTTGAGTCCCTCCATGAACGCGTTGGTCACACCCCATTTCCAGTGCGCCACGATCCCCGCCAGATGCGTCTCCACCATGTCCGCCACCTTGACCATGGCGCGTAAGCGGTTCTGGGGTTGCTGGCGCGCGACCCACCGCACCCACCGACACCACACCTGAAACCGCCGCCGCGCTACGGTCGCCGTCGGACTCTGATAGATCTCCTGCAACACCAGCCGCATTTGATACGCCTTGGCCGTGCAGAAACTTTTCTGGTCGATCCCCGCCAACCGCGCGGCTTCTTTCTCTGTGAGATTCTCCGGATTCTTGCGCCACAGCCACTGGCTCTGGTGTAGGGCGGCCCACACGCCCGCCCCGCCCGCGCGCACCTCCGCCCGGCGGACTTGATCCACGCCTTGGTTCGTGTTCAAGACGACGTGAAACTTGTCGAACACGACCTGGGCGTTCCGGCAGGTTGCCTGCACCCCTTTCTGGTAGGCGGGGCTCATGTCCAGGCTCACTTGGGTGATCGCATGCCGATGCCCATTGTGTTTTGCAAACGCGTCGACGAACGCGAGCCACACCGCATGATCCTTGCCCTCGGTCGCGAAGAGCACCCGCTTGCGCACCAAATCGGCAAACACACTGATATACTCATGGCCCTTGCGCACACTCATCTCATCCACCCCGACGCAACAAACCGCACTGAAATCTGCCTCGGCATAAGCGGCGGCCACCTGGCGGAAGAGCATCCGCCAGAGCCGGGTGTCCGTTTCGCCCACCAACTCCCCGACCTTGCTCATCGGCATCTCGCGCATGAGCAGCAGGGCGAAGGCTTCAAACTCCTTGGTGAAGTGCGGGCGCAAACTTTCCCACGGCGGGCGCACGCGGAAAATGTGGCCACACTGGCGGCATTTGCCGCGGGGCAACCGACAGATGATTTCGCAACGGTGTTGGAAGATGTTCAGATGCCGCCACGTGAGCACCTCGGTATGGTCGTAGCAAGTTGCCGGGTTGGTGTCCTTGGGACACCGGACCGATTCCCAAAGCCGTGTGGTCTCGCGAATTTCCAACCGCACCGTGCCGCTGGCGTGGTGAAACGAACTCTCGATCACTTCCCAGTTCAAACCCAAGCCCAGCAAATCATGAAACAGTTTTTCAGGTGTCATGCCCCAAGACGACCCAACGGTTCCACCGAAAACAGCGGAGAACCGTTACGATGAATATCTTTTCGCCTGGAATTCGCGAACGCAAGAGCCAACTACCTTTTCGCATACCTACTAACTACAAACCCCGCTTTTTGTCCGGGTTTGAAAACTACACGGCACGTCAGTTCCTCAAACTTGACTGGCGGAAGCGGACATGGCAAACTTTTGCTCGGTGCCCGCTTAGCTCAGTTGGTAGAGCGCGAAATTCGTAATTTCGAGGTCGTCAGTTCGATCCTGACAGCGGGCTCCATATTCCTCATTGTGCCCCCCGCATTGACCCCAAAATTTCTCAATTTTGCCCCCAGGAGACCAGTTGGTTAAACCCAAAAGTGGGGCCCGAAAAGCATCAATTAAACGGCTCTTCAGGAATCTTCCTGAAGAAACAGAAAAGAGAATAGCCAAGCCTGCGCTTGACTTGCCCCATAGGAGGACGAGGACGAGCGGATTCCGTTCGTTCCATGCTCATCGGACCCTCACCCGTTTTTACGCACACCCCAAACGCACGACCGCATCTGCTATTGCAATGACCGCTCGAAGCAGCGTAACTTGGGTTGAACAATAACCAGGAATTCAATATGGCCAAAGGCAACCGAAGTCAGAAAAAAGAAATCAAGAAGAAGAAAAAAGAGAAACCAAAGGCGTCGCCGACGACCTCCACACGGAGCTACTGACGCTACGGGCGGGAAACCCGAGGCGACCCCAGCGGTTCAGGGCGGCGGAAATCCCGGAGGATCTCGAAGCCGCGCTGAAAACATTCGCGACCCTGCGGCGGATTTGAAGCCACTGTTATTTTATGCCGACTCCCAGCTCCCATCCCCGCGATCCATTGCACGGCGTCACGCTGGAAAGCATCCTCAATCAATTGGTCCAGCGGCATGGCTGGAGCGAGATGGGGCGGCGTATTCCGGTCCGCTGCTTCCAATTCAATCCCACCGTGAAGTCCAGCCTCACGTTCCTGCGCAAAACTCCGTGGGCCCGCCAGAAAGTTGAAAATTGGTTCATTGGCGAGCTGGGTCAGAAGTGACCCGCTCAAGAACCAAGCCCAGGGCCGATTTGCCTTCATCTGATTGCGGCAAGACGTGGCTGGGTCTCTTTTGCTCTGCCCTCCCCGACCAATCCCGCAGATTTGCGCCGACTCACGGCGGCGGCTACGAAGCTTTGAAAGAACAGCTTTCTTGGCCCGCACCTATTCATCCCCGCCTCCAATCTCCCGGCTCGCCTTTGTTCCGGCCTGCGTTCTATGATCGTTTGGGATGGCGCGCTATTCACGCAATGATCAGGCGGGGGTTGAACTCCCGAAGGCCAAGCTGGATCGGGAATCACTCCGGCAAGCGTTGGAGTTGTTCCGGTATCTGCGTCCCTACCGGGGCCGATTCAGTGCGGCTTTGGCGGCCTTGTTTGTCGGCAGCCTGTTCAGTCTGGCGTTCCCCTATCTGGCGGGGAGTATCGTGGACGCGGCCCTACTCCAAAACAAAGGCGTCGGCAGCATGGCCGGGATGGACCGCACGGCGCTCCTGCTGATGGGGGTCCTCGCGCTCCAAGCGGGGCTTTCCTACTTCCATTTCCTCTCATTCGCCACCGTTGGGCAACGCAGCTTGGTGGATCTGCGGCGCGACACCTACGCCAGATTGATCTCGCTGCCCATGACGTTTTTTGCCCAACGCCGCGTGGGCGAGTTGGCTAGTCGCCTTTCCGCCGACCTGATTCAGATCGAAGACACGCTGATCACGATCCTGCCGCAGTTTCTTCGCCAGAGCACTTTGTTGGTCGGCGGCGTCGCGCTAATTGCCGCCACCTCCCTGAAATTGACGGGCATCATGCTGGTGAGCCTTCCGGTGTTGACCGTGGTCGCCGTGGTGTTCGGGCGCAAGACGCGCAAGATTTCCCGCGAAGCGCAGGATCGGCTCGCCGACACGGCCACGATCGTCGAGGAAACTTTGCAGGGCATCGTCAACGTGAAAGCGTTTGCCAACGAAGGCTACGAACTCAACCGCTACCACGAGGGACTGGGGAAGTTTCTGACCGCCACTTTGCGCGGGGCCCGGCTGCGGGCGGCCTTTGTCGCCTTTATTATTTTTGCCCTGTTTGGCGCCATCGTGCTGGTGCTCTGGTCCGGGGCGCGGTTGCTGCAACAGGGCGAGATTACTTTCGGCGAGCTAACGCGTTTCATTCTCTACACGACGTTTGTGGCTGGAGCGATGGGCCAGTTCGCCGAGCTCTACAGCCAACTCCAGAAAGCCATCGGAGCCACCCAGCGCGTGCGGGAACTACTCCGCGAAACCGGGGAAGTGGAGACTCGCCTCGGGCCGCCGCCGCCATCCACTCTCCCGCGCCTGCGAGGCGATGTGGGGTTTGAGAATGTTGACTTCACTTACCCTTCGCGACCGGGGGTTAAAGTTCTCCAAGCGATCAATCTCACGGCAAATTCGGGCCAAAGGATCGCGCTGGTCGGTCCGAGTGGGGCCGGCAAATCTACGCTCATCTCTCTGTTGCTTCGTCTGTATGATCCGTCGGCTGGTCGCCTGTTGATTGACGGTCGGGATGCCCGCGACTACCGGCTCGCCGAGTTGCGGGGCCAAATGTCCATGGTGCCGCAGGAAGTGTTGCTGTTCGGCGGCAGCATCGCGGAGAACATCGCTTACGGAAAGCCGGGCGCGAGCGCGGCAGAAATCGCATCAGCCGCCCGCCAGGCCAACGCGCACGAATTCATCCAGGCCTTTCCCGAAGGTTACGCCACGCTGGTGGGCGACCGCGGCATCCAACTCTCCGGCGGTCAGCGGCAACGCGTCGCCATCGCCCGGGCGATCCTGAAGAATCCCGCCATCCTGATATTGGATGAAGCCACCAGCTCCCTGGATTCGGAGAGCGAACGCCTGATTCAGGAAGCGCTCGAAACCCTCATGCGCGGGCGCACTTCGTTTATCATCGCGCACCGGCTCGCCACCGTGCGGCATGTGGATCGCATCATCGTCATCGCTGGCGGACGCGTCGTGGAATCCGGCACCCATGACGAACTGCAAGCGATTGAAGCCGGCGTTTACCGCCGCCTGGCCACCCTGCAATTCCGCACCTGAGGTGCAAACGAGAGCGCCCTCAAATCCCGCTGCCAGAATTACTCAACCACCCTTGGCCATAGCTCATGAACACAAATCGTCGGGAATTTCTGGGAACGGCTTCCCTCGCGGGCGTTCACTGGTATGCCCACGCCAATCCAACTTGGCAGGGCCAGCCGAACGACCCTGCGCCGCGAGACATTGCCGGGCAGATGACCTTCGAGAATGATTTCGTGCGCTATGTTCTCGGCCCTGACGGGCAAAATCTGCACCTCATAGACAAACGCTCCGGGCGGGATTACTGCCAACGATAACCCGCCGCATCCTTTGCGCGCGTGAAAATTGGTGGCCGGGAGCATCCGGTTTCTGCGGTATCCGTCGAGGGTGAACAGCTCCAGCTTGCCTTCGGCGAATCCAAGGTGACAGCGCTGATCGAGGCGAGGGTAAAGCCTCATTACCTGCTCTGGAAAGTCCTGGCCGTGACCGGCACAGAGGTCGAGTCGTTCACCTTCATTAACCTTCCTCAGACTTTACCCGGCAGAGCAGATGAGAATTGTTTCGCTTGTGCATTGGCCTTGAACCTCAAGAGGGAAGTGGTGGACCTACCTGGACCGACCAACCAGCTTCGGGCCACCAGCTACAAGCGGTTTGGTTTGACTGGGGCCCAAGTGGCTATCATTGGCTGTGCGTTTGGCGACCTTCGACGGGTGATGCAGGAAGTAGTTGGCGCGGCGCCGGACCTACCTCATTCGCCCTTGGGAGGGCCTTGGGCTTGGGATGCGGCCAGCAACCGCGCTTCGTATTTGATAGACACTCATGGCAATGTTTCCGAGCAAACCGTGGAGGCTTGGATCGCGTTTAGGTCCCGTCCCACCACGGCGGTTAGTTTCTCCAGGAATTTCGGATCGCGGGACAACTTAAACGGGCAGTGGCGGTGCGGCTTGAGGTTGTGTAAGCGCCAGAGCCGGGGGATCGTATTTTTGCTCACGCGTTGGGCGCGGGTCAGGCGGCGGCAACTCCAGTGGGTCCTCCCCTTGGGTTTGGTCTGCAACGGCGCCGTCACGAGGGCGTCCCGGCGCGCTTGATCGTAGCGCGCTTTGCGCCCCCGTCCGGGGGCCACTTTCCAGACGCCTTAACGGCCCTCCAAGCGGCCCTGTTGCCGCCAGAGTTCGACCGTGTGCCGGTTCACGTTGAGTTGCCCGGCCAGTTCCTGATTGGGCTTACCTTCGCTGGCCCCCAGCAGAATCCGGCACCACAACCCGACCTGCTGGGGTGTGGCAGGGGCGGCGATCCAGCCCTTGAGGCAAATCTGGTTTTCGAGCGAGAGCAGCAAAGGCAGGGCGGTTTTGGCCAGGCCCGGAGGATAACAGGCCGCAACCGTATGTCTAGTTATTCAAGGGACACTACACTAGCCTTTACCGCATCCCGACTCACCATTGCTACATTTCTTGCGACAGGGTTGCCGTATGAAACGCAACGAACCGCAAAGCAACAATCCAAGCCACTCCGCCGCCACAGATACACCAAAGTCCTCGACAACCGCAAGCATCTCATTCGCGGCTTGTGGCGTCGCAACCGCAAATTCCTCGCTGGCATCTCCGTTGAAGCTGGAGCCGGGCGCAAGGAGGTCCGCTGGGTGCCGCTGGCCGCCAAGAGCACCGCCGAGGCGCAAGAGGAATTCCGCAAGCTTCATGGTCGAGCGCACGGAGAGCAACGTGCGGTCAACATCGCGTAAGTAAACCGCCAGAACCGGATCGCGGTTGGAGGCAGCTTTCATTTGTTGGCATCCGATTGCCCGAGGCCGGCCGGGGCGCAAACCTCGACAAGAAGAAATTCTGCCCGGCGGCCAACTCACGGGTTGAAGTCACACTGACAGAAGCCCGCGAACTCCGTCCGGTGGCCCAGACTTCTCCTCGCGCGTTTTGAAGTTGCGGACTTTGGCGACCAGTTCACCGCCAGGAGATTTTTCCAGCTTCGCCGTATGCGTGGCCTTCAACTCCTGAGCCCGCTTGAATTGCTTGTCAGACTTCGCTGGCGTCAGTGAATACTCCACAACCATACCGGCGGAACGCAAATCCTGGATAAGTTTGAGCGAGGGTTTGCGCAACTCTTCGTCTTCGATCAACACAAACACATCCACGCCGCTGTCGCAGGTCGGAAGTAAGCCGCGGGCTTTGAGCAACTCGAATAGCACCACATCACCCAGGCCAAAGCCGAGCGCGGGCAGGTTGACTTTGTCGCCGCTGATGAGTTTCACGAGGTTGTCGTAGCGCCCGCCGCCCGCGATGGCGCGAAATTCGCCCTTGCGATCAAACGCCTCGAACACCGGCCCGGTGTAGTAAGCCAGCCCGCGAATGACGTGATAGTCCACCTTCACGAAATCGCCCAACCCGCGCGCCGCGAGATCGTCCAGGATGGCTTTCAGCTCTGGCGTCGGTTCGCCGGCGATGATGAAGTGGTTCAACTCTTCGAGCGAAAATCCCAGCGCCTTGAGCTTCTCGTCGCTCTTCGCCGGGTCTTCGCGCTCCAACTTGTCCACGATCTGGAAAAACTCGTAAGCCTTTGCGTGATCATGGCAGCGCGCGGAAAAATAATCCTGCCATGCGTTGCGACTGCTGAGGCGAATGACGAAATCCTCCGCGGTCAAACCAAACGCGCGCAGCGAATCAATCAGCAACGCGATCAACTCGGCGTCCGCGGCCACGTCCGCCTCGCCAATAATGTCCGCGTTGAACTGGAAGTGTTCCCGCAGCCGGCCTTTTCCGGGGCGTTCATATCGGAAGAGTTGCGGCAACGCGAACCACTTGATCGGCTTCTTGTAAGCCCTCTCATGTGCTGCAATCATGCGGGCGAGCGTTGGCGTCATCTCCGGCCGCATTGAAACCGCGCGCTCGCCCTTGTCCACGAAGTTGAACATCTGTTCAACGAGTTCATCGCCACTCTTGAGCTGGTAGAGTTCGAGCGGTTCGAGGGGTGGCCCGTCGTATTCGCGGAAGCCATACCGGCGCGCGATCTCGCGCCACTTGGTGAAGATGTATTGGCGTAGGTCAGCGCTCCACACATCTTTGTGCGGGAGCGGTTCAGGATAAAAATCGCGGAAACCGGGCAAACGTTCCATAAATCTGGCAGTAGGCTAGCGCGGCCGCCGCGAAATCAAAAGGCAAATGACGACCTGGCGCGGGGCAGGTACGTTCGCTGGGCCGCCAGCCTCCGAAAGGTCTGACGGGGCGGCACCCACTCCTCACCCACTCCGCTTCTTCAGACGGGCGGCGTCGCCGGCACGGCACCTTTGGCAGGTTTGACCAGCTTGGCAGGTTTGGCTGGCTTCGTCGGGAGCTTGATAACGGCGGCGCGCAACAACTTGCCAGCCTTGAACTTCACCACGGCGCGCGCCGGAATGGGAACGTTCTTCTTCGGCCGCTTCGGATTGCGACCGACCCGCGCCTTGCGGATCTTGATTTCGAAGACACCAAAGTTGCGCAATTCCACTTTGTCGCGTCGGGCCAGAGATTCGGCGATGTAGTCCAAAGTCTTTTGAACCACCTCGAGAACCTGCAACTGGATCAATCCGGTTTCTTCGCTGATACGAACGACCAAGTCTCGCTTTGTCAGGGTCATGGTTTGATAGGGTTAAGGGTTAGTGTCAGTGCTGACGGGATTGGTATAACCCCCGTGCCGCCAGCGGTCAAGCGGAGAAAAGTAACGGAGAAATGGGTCGCCGCCGCCGCCGGTCAGTTCGCGACGCGAAAACTGCCCGTCAAGTCGCGCACGTCCGCGATTCCCTTAGCCACCATAAACTCCCGAATGCCGGCAATGACCTGCGGCGCAGTCTGGGGTTCGTAGAAATTCGCCGTGCCCACCGCCACCGCCGTCGCGCCCGCCATCAGGAACTCGATGGCGTCGGCTGCGCTCTGGATGCCGCCCATGCCGATGATCGGGATCTTCACCGCCTTGGCCGCTTCCCAGACTAGCTTGATCGCGATGGGCTTGATGCACGGTCCCGTCAAGCCGCCAGTGATGTTCGCCAGCTTCGGTTTGCGCGTTTGGATATCAATGGCCATCGCGGGAAAACTGTTGGCGATCGCCAGCCCATCGCTGCCGGCGTCCTCCGCTGCTTTTGCGAACGGCACAATGCTCGGCACGTTCGGACTGAGCTTCGTGATCAGCGGCAAGGTCGTTACCTGCCGACACGCGGCGACGACTTGCGCGAGCAACTTGCAATCGGTGCCAAATTGCGCGCCGCCTTCCTTGATGTTCGGACAAGAGACGTTCAGTTCCAGCGCGCCCACGCCGCCCAGGGCATCGAAGCGCCGCGCGACTTCGGCGTATTCCTCCACGGTGGTGCCCCAGATGTTGATGATCGTCGGCACCTTGAGGGACTTGAGAAACGGCCAGTATTTCTTGATGAAGCCGTCCACGCCCGGGCCTTGCAGACCGATGGCGTTCAACATGCCGCTGGTAACTTCGGCGGTGCGCGGCGTGGGATTGCCGCGAACGGGATTCAGCCGGATGCCTTTGACCGTGACCGCGCCAAGTTGGTTCAGGTCGAGGAGTTGCGCGTATTCCACGCCGTAGCCAAACGTGCCGGAGGCCACGGTCACCGGGTTCGGCATCTGGAGCTTGCCGATTTGAACCGATAAATTAACGCTCCGCTCCAGATTTGAAATTTCGTGTTTTGGACGTTGGACGTTGGGCTTCACCGGCGCGGAAGTTACCGGCACAACCGGCGCGACTCAATCTGCAAAAAAGAAAAAAGAGGACTTAACCTCAACCCGCCATCCTCGTTAAGTGATAATCGAGACCTATGAGGTGCGACCCGGGAATTCTTGGCACCGGGGTTGGGCAGGGTGTGGCTGCGGATCGAGAGCGAGCTCCCGGCTCACTGCCGGAGAATGTGAATTACGCGGTGAAGACCAGTTATCTCCTCAGCTTCCTGGAATCCGTGCCGGAAGTTTCCGCCAAGCTCAAAGAGCCAAGCACCAAAGAAATGAAGTTTGAAGAGGTGGTGAAAGCGGCGGAGCAGGCGGCGGTGCTGGTGCTGGTTTACTGAATGTGGGAGCGGCTTTGCGCCTTTGCGTTAAAAATCTGCGGCGAGGCAAGCAAGTCGTTCCGGCCCTACCGGCTGCGGGGTTCAATCCTTCTCACCTAACTTTGATGGGGTTAGTCGGCTGAGTTTCGACAGCACTTGGTAAACCTTCTCCGCGGCTTTCGCTCCGGCGGCATTCGTGGGGTAAACATCGAAAACTTCTCCGGCTTTGCTGACCGCGCGATATTCCACACGGTTGTTGCGGTTCACATCTACGCACCAGAAGTGCTGGATGCTGGCCGCTTTGGCTTCATACCAGCGGAGTTCCGCGTCCACTTTGCGCGCGGCCATGCCCCAACAACCGTCGCCCAGATACAGCGTGCCGTTGGGGTCGAGTTGGTTTTCCCGCAACAACGGCGTGCGTTTGAAGGCGTGGTCGTGATGCTCGAACGCGGTCGTCAGGTGATACTGGTCGAAAATGGGCATCCAGATTTTCCGGCCGATGACCGAACCAGCGCCGTCAAAGGCCCGCACGCTCGGATAGAGCGGCACATGGTAGGCGGCGAACCGGGTCGGGAAGTCGCGATGCGCCGCAAGTGCCCCTGCGAGCCACGCGGCTTGTTCACCTTCGTGGCGGGCAAGATGGCCGGTATCGAGTAGAAAGACGGCGAGGTTCTTGCCGAAGGTGCGCGAGTAGTAGGTGCGGTCGCCGTTCTGCCCGAAGTAGCGGAGGTAGAATAGCGCATTCGTCGGCGACGTAGCGGTGCCGCCGCGGACCTCGTGGTTGCCGATGGCTAGGACCATGGGAATCGTCAACCCGGCGGGCGTCACCATATTGGTCTCCCAGTTGTCGAGCCAGATGTCCCAGCGCGCAAAGTTCGTTTGCCGGTCGTCGGCGTAGGCGATGTCGCCGCCGACAATGCCGAAGGCGGGCGCGCGTTTGGCCGCCTCTTTTAGCAGCAAGGTCAGATCGGAGTTGAATCCCATGTCGCCTCCGATCACGAAGCGCAGGCTCTCGGTGCCGGACGGAATCGTGCGGAACTTGCGCTCCTCGGTGAAGCCGTGCTGCGGATCGCCGGCGATGAAGTAATAGGTCTTGCCGGGTGTGAGTTGCGACAACTCGACCCAGTGGATTTTCCGGCCGTCGGCCAGGCCGGGAACTTCATGAGTCTGGCCGGTGGCGTGGTAGCGGTATTCATTGGCGCGGCCCTGGCGGGGTTTGGTGTCGTAGCGCACGGTGCTGGTTTCCCCGGCTTCAAAGGTCTGGTAGTTGATCGTCATCGTGCGGCTCGTGTCGCCCTGCCAGGTGAGATAGACGTGGCGTGGGGCGGCGTGCGAGGGCAGGGCGATCAGCAGGGTGCAAAGGGCGGGAGCCGAAAACCACCAGCGGAATTTTCGGGTCGCGGTTTTGGGCGGAGAATTTTTTCGCATACGAATTGTGCGGACAGGGTGCTCGGTCTGTCGGGTGAGGGCAAATGGAAAGCGCTCGCGGGCGGCGCCGCGATCCCGGGCAGCGCGCCGGTTGCGGACCTTCAGAGAATTCCATCTCGCCATCGTAACGCAAGGCATGGTAAGACTCACTGCATGATTCAGATCCCAGTGGCGGTAGTTCTGGAACAACCAACAATCAATCGGGAAGGGCAAGTTCGTTTGGCGGAACATTGCGGGCGAAGCCTCTGGAGGCTCAGTTGCGCCGCTGGAGGACAGGCTTTGCGCCGGTCGCCATTGCTTCCTTGAGCCGTATCGGCCGCTGGTGACGGTCAACTATCAGGTCAACCGCAAATGAAATTAAAGAAGCTTGAGACCGGCGCGACGCCTGTCCTACTCCTACCATTATGAAGCCCCCGTCCTTTCGCACCTCGTCAATTATTCTCGTCCTCTTGTCTTTGTCCATTGGCTGGGGCATTCGCGGCAACTACGGCCACGAAGCGGGCGCGATGATGCCGGGCGCGCTGGCCGGGATCGCGGTCGCGCTCATGTCGGGGCGCGAGGATTGGCGGCGGCGCGTGCCGTACTTCGCGTTCTTCGGCGCGCTGGGTTGGGGGTTTGGCGGTTCAATCGCCTACATGGTGCCGCCCTCCTATACGCAGAGCGGCCATCTGGCGACGCAGGTTTACGGATTCTTCTCCACGTTCCTCGAAGCATTTCTCTGGGCGGGAATCGGCGGCGCGGCCACGGCTTACGCGGCGGTCGAGGAGCGGGAAAAGTTGACCGCGATTTTCCGCCCGTTGCTCTGGGTGTTTGGAATCTGGGGGTTGCAATACCTCATCCAGGATACGCCGTTCGACATTCAGGATCGGCTGTTCGCCGCGTTTGGCGCGGATCGCTCCGACTTCCGCCAGCGCGACCCGCTCTACTGGCTGGATAGCGAGTGGTTCGAAGCGGTGCTGGCGTTGGGGGCGCTGGGGGCGTTTGATTTGTGGGAGCGCCGCTTCAGCAAGCTCAAGCAGTTAGCGCTGTGCCTGGCTGGCGGCGCAGTGGTGGGTTGGGGAATTCAGCAATTGCTCGCAGTCACGGGATTGCAGGCCGCCCTGCTCGGGGCGCTCGTGCATCCGCAAGGCGATCTCACCATGCTTGATCCCGCGACCGGCGCGGCGAAATTCGCCGCCGCCGACATGATCACCAACTGGCCGGTGCTCTTCTACAAGCTCGGCGCGCATCTGGGTTGGCTCTTCGGTGCGGTGGGCGGCGTTGCGATTTATTTCCGGCGCTATGGCGCGTGGCGGGATGGCTCGGCGTTGCTCGTGCGGATGGCGTTGTGGAGTTTGATCGTCTTCATTGTCGGGCCGGTGTTGCTGTCGAATTTGCCGCTGTTCCAGAGCGTCGGCGGCTTCCGCCTCGCGCCCCCGCGCGGCGACAGTTGGGCCAACATTCTCGGCTGCTACATTGGGTTGGTGGTGCATTTCCGCAAGACGGGACAGAAACCAATAGTCTTCGCCGCGCTGCTCGCGGGTGCGCTCGGGGGGTTCGCACTGACTACCGCGCAGTTCATCAAAGTCCTCTGTATCTCCCCGGGCAATCCAGTGCTTACCACCGATCCGGCCGCGATTGAATTCTGGAACCACTGGCGCAGCGCCAACTGGCACAGCATCGTGCTCGAACAATTCGCCGGCTTCCTCTACGGCCTCGCGGTCCTCATCCCGCTGGGCATTCTTGCCGCGCGCCTGCCGGTGCGGCGCGAGGAGCCGCGCTCCCGGCCGTGGACGGAAATTTTCGCCGTGGTGTTCGTCTTCAACATCGTCGGCTATATCAATCTGGTGAAAAGCGTGAATGACTGGACGGAGGTCCGCCATATCGGGTCGGGCGTGTTCCGATCCGTGGCGGAGGTTCTTCGCGCGCCACTCATCGGCAACCTCAACCTGTCGGCGTGGACTTGGTTCACCCTGATGTGGCTGGCGATGACGGCCGGCACCGTGTGGGTGCTGACGCGGCATCGCAAGCACCCGGTCGCTTTGATTCCCACGAGCTGGCTGGGCAAAGGGCAACTGCTCTTTCTCATGTTCCTGTGGCTCATCGTGATCACGAACTTCACCAAGGCGCTGGTGGCATTTCACGACAGCCGCATTGCGACCGAGGGTTCGGTCATGGTCAACGCCCTCATCTGCACCTTGTTGATCCTCGGCTATGCGCGGCAACCGGATGAACCCCCGGTGATCCACGCGGCGAACTATGGCGTGCTCACCCGTAAGTCCGTGATGTGGCTGGGTATTTTTCTCGTGGTCGCCATGACGCTTTACACTGCCGGCATCCGTGCGATATACGGCGATAAGCACACTGGCTGGGGCGGCAACAACGCGCGCTTTGGCGAGCAGGCTGACTGGCGCGTAAAGCCGATTTTGAAATCCGGGAAACACCGGTAGTGGCACGGGCGTCCCGCCGGTGCGATTCAAAACTTCCACCCCACTCTCACTCTCGACCTTCACCAATGAGTAGGAGTGGGAGTAGGAGTGCGAGTAGGATTCATCGGGAGGAGGAACGTTTCGCCTTCACGGCCGCTGGCAGGGAATGAACTCGCTTCCGCCTTGCCTGCGCCGGTTGCACCGGGAACACTGGTCAGGATGAATTTGAACCGCCCGCTCACGTCCGCCGACCTGTTGCAGCTCAAGCGCTGGAACACCCCGACTATTTACAACGGGTGGGAACAGATCACCAAACGCAATCCCGCCGCCGATGCGTTCAACCTGGAAGAAACCCGCGACTTCATGCCGCAGATGGGGCCGATGGTTGGCTACGCCGTCACGGTGGTGATTGAGCCGAGCCATCGCCAGCATCGCGAAACGAATCCCAACGGCTGGCAGGAATACCGGCGCTACGTTGCCAGCAGGCCCGGGCCGAAAATCGTGGTGATCCAGGACCTGGACCAGCCGCGGGTGATCGGCTCGTTCTGGGGCGAGGTGAACAGCAACACGCATCGCGCGCTGGGTTGTGTGGGGACCATCACCGACGGGGCCATCCGCGACCTCGATGAAATGAACAACGCCGGTTTCAAGGCGCTGGCCCGGCGGCTCTGCGTGGGCCATGCCTTCGCGCATCCGGTGCGGTGGGACTGTGAGGTCGAAGTGTTCGGTCGCACCGTTCGCCCCGGCGATTTGATTCACGCCGACAAACACGGCTTCATGGTCGTGACCCCGGAAGAGCAGCCCCACCTACTGGAAGCCGCACGATTCATGGACACGAATGAGTGTAGCACCGTCATTGCGGCGGCGCGGGACGCGGCGGGCCGGAGTTTGGAGGAAACCTGCGCTGCCCTGGATCGTGCCGCGGCCGAATTCAGCGCGAACGTGAAAACGAAGTTTAAGCGCGCCGGCGAGTGGTAATGCCTTGGCGCTTGGGGGCAATGCCCGCCTCCAGCCATGATCCCCGCCACGTTGGCCGCCGCCCCGCGCGGTTGCGGACTTGGAATCTCAACCCCCCCAGAGTTGGCGCGGAACCTCCGGATGGTGGCGAAGCCGGCAGGCTTTGGGCCTGGCCGAAGGGATGGCCTACAAAGGCGTGCATCCCAAGATCACGCTGATCCCGGGCGCCTACACAAAGGGGGTGCGGCTGCCGGGGGCGCTGTGGGGGCCAAGCGGGGCCAAGGCCGCCTCAAGAGTTCGCCCGCAGAGCGGCGCGGGCCATGTGAGTTGAGCGCCCCAACGTCCGCGGTCGGTGTTTTCGGAATACTTGATTCAAGTCAAATCGGGTGTTCCGAGGGTATGGCACACTCTTCGAGTAATCTTGATTTGGCAACCGCAGGTTTGTAGTAGCTCGGGTTCCGAGCGTGCCCTCCTTCCTTCGCCCGGCCCCGAGAATTCGGGTTCGTCGAGAAAATGAACAACCACCAAATATGACCGCATCTCACAGGCAACGTGCCCCCTATCGTTGGGTCACAAGCGGCAGCCGGATCCTGCTGTGGCTCTTGCTGGCGCAGGCCGCGCGGGCGCAATGGGTGACGCAGAATCTTCCGCTCGTCCCCGGCTTTAACCCGGTCTTTGTAGAGGTAACCCCAGCCACCAACGATTGCGAGAGCCTGTTTGGTTGGATCCCGAACATTGAGAGCGTGTGGTTGTACAATCGTTACACGAAGACGACCTCTTCCGGCGCCAGTCCCACCGGAATGGCGGTGGGCCAGGACCATTGGCTCATGTGGTTTCCCAAAAGCAGTTCCAAAAACTTTCTCAGCACGCTATCCCAAGTGCGCGGTGGTCAGGCCTACATGATCCACCTCCTCTCCAATGCCCCGCCGATGACCATCAGTCTCAAGGGCATTCCCGGATTGCCGCGCACCGATTGGCTGCCGTTCGACATGACGCTCGCGGGAGGCCCGATTTCCAAGCAGCGCAGTGTGACCTTCGCCCAGTTCTTTGGTGATATTCCAGAGTTAACCACCGCCGCCGGCAGTGCGTCATCCTTCTACAGCATTAACCCGTTGCAAGCCCGGGAGACGCAGATCCGCCATCCGGAAGCCACGGTGATGGTGCCGGGCAAGGCTTATTGGTTCATTCTCAAGGGACACCGGGACAACCCCTATCCCTTTTTGGTGACCGCCCAGGGGGAGATGAACTCCGTTCAGTTTCTGAACGATGGCAAAGCTCCCAGCGTCAATCTGATCAACAGCATGGCTTCGGTCTCCGCCACGCTGCACCTTGGAATCCTCCCCTCGGAAGCGCCTCCTCCGGGCTCGCCCGAACGCGCCGGGGACGTGCCTGTCGCCGCCCTGATCCTTGGGCCCGATGGCGCTTATACACCGCAACTGCTGGCCAATGGCGTGGACATCGTGCTGGCCCCGGGTGAAACCCGCACCCTGCGGCTGGCCCTGGCGACCGGGTTGCTCTCCCCAACGACCAATGTCAATGCCACCTACCAGGGGCTTATCGAAGTAACCGAGGAGGCCCACGGCTATCGGCAACTGGTGCCGGTGGTCGCCGCCGTTCCGGGCAGCAGCTTCGCGACCCAGAAACGGAGCTTGTTGGGGATGGGCCCCACGCCCCAGTCGCAACCCCCCACCGCCATAGCATCCATCGCGCCCAGCGCCGGGCTGTGGGTCGGCAAGATCACTCTGGTCGCGGTCAACAATCCGGGTTTCGACCCGACGAACAGCCGCCCGGACATTTCTCAGAATCCGCTCACGAAAGTCGCCACCCCGCTGGACATGCGCGTCATGCTGCATGTGGATTCCAATGGGGTGGCCCGGGTGGTTCAGCAGGCCTGCTTTGCCCAATTATGGACCGGCTCCAACTATACCACCCAGATCTACCATGACGCGGCGAGCTTGGCTCCAAACGCGACCTTGACCTCCCGCGTCAGCGCGCCCGCATGGCCCCGGCTGCCGCCCTTCCCGATGACCGGAGCGTTCGGTGTCAATCTCACCGCGACCCTGAATGTTCCCTACGACGACCCCGTCAATCCGTTCGTCCACGCCTACCATCCCGATCACAACAACCTTGATGAGAATTACTCGACGAACAAGCTTCCCGCCGGGGTCGAGTCGTTCAACATCAGCCGGAACGTCACCTTTTATTTTGGCTCCACG
>CAIKLQ010000672.1 GCA_903828255.1 uncultured Verrucomicrobiota bacterium | reverse complement strand
GACACCACGGCAGGATGAGGGTCGCGATTTCCATGATCTGGTCGCGCTCCGCGCCCATCGGGTCGAGCATCATCAACTCCTGAAGCATTCGATGTGTCGGAAATTCGTCCGGCGTGAAATGGGCAAAGGCGAGATTGCGGACTTCCTTGCTAGTCCTGGGATCTTTCAGAAACTTCAGCACGTCGGCCTCGGCGAACTGCTGCATATAGCCCTGCGCTTGGTCGGCATGAGCCGCTTTCCAATCCCGGAAGTCGGCGAAGGTTTCGAGGGTGGTCGCCCCCGGCGGCATTTTTTCGGCGCGAAACTTCTGTAATGCCATCGCGTGCCGGGCGATATTGAGCAACTGGTCGTGGCGTTTCTTCTGCCAGTCTTGAAACGAATCCTCGTAAAGCAGGTTCAGATACTTGGCGATTTGCGCCTGCCGGAGCATCTGTTTGTCCTCCTGCGCGCTCGTGCCGATCATCCGGGCGACCAGCGCGGTCGCCGCCGAAAGATGGTCGGGCGTGAGCGGAAGACCTTTCGTGTCGAGGTAATTGATGGTCAGGTCGCCGTCCGGGTGAATGATTATGGGCCTTGCGCCGGGTTCAACCGTTGCGGTGTAGATGCCGTAGGAAAGCCCTTCCTCGATGATGACGGTGTAGCCGAAGTAGCCTTCGGTTTGCGTGAGCAGGTCGCAGACGGTCACAGATTTCCCCGCCCCGGACATTCCCAAAAGCACGGCATGTTGGGGCGAGGCGGTGTCTTTGCCGCCGGAGAAAGTTTGAATCCCAACGAGATTGTTGGCCGGCCCGTCGTAAATCGCTTCGGCGGTCGCCAAGTGCCCGGTGAACGTGCTCGTGACGGGTAGCATGTCAGCGAGGAAACGATGCTCCGCGTAGAGCTTTCGGTGTTCGTAGCGTCCCCAAGTCCAGCCCGGCCACGTCTGGTAGAAAATGTTCTTCGACGTGCTCGGCAGATTGCTCTCGAAGTATTGCGCCGCGTTCATCGAGTTGATCGCGTTCTTGATTGCTCCGGCCTTGGCGTTGAGGCCGTCGCGGGTTTTGTCCCAAACGCGGATGGCGAACATCGCGTGGAACGGAATCGTCTGCCCCTGCATCAGAGCGTGGATTTTCTTCTGCTTCTTCTCCATCACGGTGAGCAGCGAAATCTTCTTCTCGCTGGCGTAGTCACCAGCCACGCGGTCGTGTTCTTTTTCCTCCTTGTTTATTTCCTGGGAGATGGGGAGCGGATCAACATTCACCGTGATGGTGAAGTCGAGCAGCCGCAGATTGGTGAGGCGTTGGATGATGCCGGGATAGGTCGTGCGCGGCCAGCGGGTCAGAACGATGACGCTGTGATAATGTCCGTCGAGGAAGAAACCGAAGTCGGACTGGCCGTTGCCTTCGCTGTGCCAGCAATTTTCCTGAATCGAAAGTTCCGGCGAAAAACCTTCCGCCGGGTCGAAGTCAAAACGGTCGTTAAGTGACGGATTGAGAAACCGCTTGTAGTGCCGGTAATGGTCGGCGTCCGTCATCGGCAGGATGCGCGCCCCGCCCGAACCGAAGATTTCGAGCAAGAGCCGGTGGACGTGCGCGAACTCGGTTTCAAGCTGGTCGAGCAGCGTGTTGTAATAATCACGCCGCGCGGCGGCGGACTGGAACGACTTCGGAACGTTCTCCAGCGAGCGCGAGATGTAGAATACCACGCGCTGCCGGCGGAGCTTGCGCTCGGACATGGCCTGCCAGTAGCGGGAGAAGCGTTCGTTGCGGGCGCGCTTGGTCCAGACGTTGGAAAATTTCTCCGTCTCCTGTTGGTAGCGGAGCAACTCCCCCTTGTAATCGGAATCGCAGAAGTATTGCACTTGCAACCGCTGATTCTCGTGCAGCGAGGCGAGCAGGAGACAGAGATGATCTTGAAAATCATTGAGGTCGGCGACCGGGCTGTTGGTGAGGTCGGGCGCTTCAAAGACAAAGCCCTTCGCCACATATCCGCCACGCCGGAGCAGATTGAAGACAATCAGATCGCGGACAAAAAAACCGTTGGGAGCGCGTTCAAACATAGGTCAGACATGGATTGAGGTTGAGGATTCTTCGGCGGGCGATTGCTGGGTGCGCAGGTCAGCCTGCATTTGTTCGATCCGAGAGAGTTGGTCGGCCAATTCCTGAACCGTGCGGACTTTGGTTTGTTCGTTGACGGCGATGTAGGCTTCGCGGATATGGGCGAGAGCGCGGTCGAGGTGCGCACGGACAACGGCGTCCATGCCGTGCTGATGCAACCCCGCACGAAGATTCACCTCGGCGGTTTGAAACTGGTCGAGCAATGCGCGCCGCCGGAGTTCAACAACATTGAGTCCGTTGGAATTCATGGCTTGTCCTCCGCGAGCGGGTGCTTGAACAGGCGGGATTGAACTTCCGGCGCGAACCCGCTGCCGGAAACCCAATGCTCGAAACAATCGCGGTCGTAGCCGGGCGGCTTGCCTTGCCGGAATCCGAAGATGTAGGCGAGACAGAGGCCGACCGGCACGAGCGCGGCGAGGAAGGCGGTCAGTAACGAAGTGTTCATCATCACGAGCAGGACGAAGAACACGGTGATGCCCACGCCGACACCGCCCACGAGCCACCAGAACAAGCCGCCTTCCAGACCCCAAGTGCGGCCTTTGGAATCGGACGCGGCGTTGGTGTCGGTGAGGCGCAGTTCGGTTTTCATGCTCGTGGGCGGTTGGTGGTTGGGTTGCGGCAAATCTTCGCGCGGTCAGAAGTTGCCGATGCCGACGCTGCTGTTCCCATCAATGCCGAAGATTTTGTAGAAGGCAAAAATCACGGCGGGTGCGGCGGCGATGATCGCGCCGCCGATGATGGACATCTTGCCCTGGTCAACGTCACCGCGACGGATAGCGAAGCCGCCGTAGATGACGCAGGAGATGCCGAGGACGAAGCCGAACATCATGATCACGGCGAGACTGTTGCTGATGCCGGTCTTGAGGTCGGTGGAACTGAACGTCGTGCTTTGCGCGAACGCCGGAATGGTGTTGAGCGCGAGGATGGCGGCGGCCATGAGGAGCGACGGCAGCCGCGAACGGATTTTGTGACTAATGGGTTTGATGTGTTGGATGATCTTCATACGCGTTGTTTTGTTTTTTCTTTTGCTGCGCAGCGAACTGTTCGCCGCTGACAAGGCGCAATCTGACAGAAGCAAAAATCTATCGGTGTCTGTGGCACACAAAGTTCAGGGACAGTCCGTGTAGAAATTCGGGGATGAACAATTCAATAGACACCAACAAGCTTAACCAACTCCAACAACTGACCACGCTGCTGCCACACGAGATTCGCGGCCAGTCCCACGCCCTGCCACGCATCGCATCGGCGATTCAACGCGGTGAACTCGGTCTGACCAAACCATCGCGCCCGCGCGGTAGTTTCCTGCTGCTCGGCCCGACGGGCGTTGGCAAAACGGAAACCGTCATCGTGACGACCAATCAAATCTTCGGCGCGGGAAAATTATTTCGCTTCGACATGAGCGAATTTCAGAATCAGGAGGCGCTCGGTTTGCTGCTGGGCGCGCGACTTGGCGAAGTCGGTTATCTCGGTGGTGTGCGCGAGCGGTCGGCGGAAGGCTCGCTGTTGTTCGATGAGGCGGAGAAAGCGCACCCGCGCGTGTTGGACATCATGCTGCAACTGCTCGACGCGGCGCGGATCACGGTGGCGACCGGCCAGACACTGGACTTCAGTGGCTATTACATCTGGCTCACGTCAAACATCGGCTCGGCGGAATTGATGAGCCTGCAACACTCGAACGACGCGACGCTGGAACGCCACGTCCTGACGCGGGCGCAACAATCCCTGCGCCCGGAAATCTTTGCCCGCGTGACGGAGAAACTCGTGTTCCGCCGTTTAAGCTACGAGCACCAGTTGGAAATCGCGGAGAAATTCCTGGCGCGGGAAATCGAATTCCTGCGCGAACGCGGGCACAAACTGGAATTGGACAAAACCGTCCTCCCCTTTCTGGTGCGCAAGGGATTTCATCCGAAGCTGGGAGCGCGTCCGATGCGTGACGCGGTGGAAAAGCTGGTGGGCGATGCCGTGTCGGAATGCCTGCTGCACGAGCGATCGGCCAGCGGGGCGCTGACCTATGACGAAATGCGCGACTGCCTGAATATCCTGTGAATCAGGCCAGCGAAAGATACAGGTGCGTCTCGCCGAAATCCTTGTCCGGCTGGAAAGCCCCCAGTTTGCGTTTGGACAACTGCCCGCAAACTTTGCGGATGGCTTTCCGCTTGGCGGCAACCTTTGGAAGTTTCGCCAACAGACAATCGGCAAATTGATTGCCGTTCTTCCCGTTGTAAATATCAGGCGCGATCACCTCAGTCGCTCCTGCTTGGTATAGGGCGGCGACAAATTTCAGGGCATCATCCTCGCGTTTGAATCGTCCCAGCGACCGCTCATCTTTGTGGCCGCTTTCAAGCCACTTGCGCGCCTCGGAGCGATGCTTATGTGCCAAAAGGAAACGGACAAAAACTTCATGGGCGTGTTTATCCGTGGCGGTAGAGTTGGTCAACGGCTTCCCGGCCTTTCCCGTCAGCTTGGGCAGCGATTTATTTTTTATCCTGGCCGCGCGGTATTCCTCGGCGGTGACAATTCGACCGTGCAAATAAATGTCCTCGGACAGCAGAGCGCCGTCATGCAGCCATAGGCGGTAGCGGCCTGAAAAATCGCCACGCACGGTGGAGAATTCCAGTTGGATCCGGCCATTTTCATGCCACGCACGCTGAACGCCCGTGCCGTGAACCATGCGATATTTGCCCAGCAATTTGCCGGATTCACTCCACTGGCGGCAAACGCCGTGTAACAAACCATTCTCGTAGGGTTCTTCGTTGGCCAAGACTCCATTCTTGTGCCAGACGCGGACCACACCATGCCGGCGTCCGGCGCGCATCGGCACAACTTCACGAAGCTGGCCATTCCGGTGGAAGGTTTTCTCAATGGACTTTTTCACGTGTCCGACAGTTGATTTATTCAGCAATAACGCCATTTAACAGCCTACGGCAATGAAAATACAGCCTAGAATGAGCCTTGAATCAAATAAATCTCCCCTCGGAGAACAGACTCCCGCGATGAAAACCTAGAGGCAAAAGTCCCCCGGCGGCGGCGGGCGGGTGCAAGGAGGAACGGAAGCGCGAGCGTTTAAGCGAGCGACCCGTAGAATCCTTGACGCGACCGACGCCGCCATAAAATCGAGCGCGGTTTCATCGCGTTGTCTCCGCAACGAGACGAATGGCTCGTCAATTTTACAATCAGTGATTGGAAAATCTGAAATTGGCCAATCGCTGATTGGCGAATTCAACATTTTGCCGCGTCTGTGGACTTTCTGGCTTCGGTCTGTGGTCGGCGAGCGGGGAAAGTGGAGTGGAGGGCGGAGAGAAGCGTCTAACGAATCGCAGCCGGAGCGCAACGCCTGCCGACGAGCCACAGACGGAAGCCCGCCGGGTTTGTGGCACTGCATCATGCAAGCTCGTGACGAGCGCACGGTTTGAGAAGTGGAACGGGCGTCGTCGAGAGGGGACAGGGACGACGTGCAGCCCGTGAAGCGAAGCAAACCGTGCGTTGGTCACGGCGGCGTATCCGGGCAAACAATATCAAATGGCGATGTAACGCTCGAATTTCGGCATGACTTGACTTTCTCATTTTGCGCGGGTGACACAACGAATTCTGTGTCGCCAACACATTCCTTCTTTGCTTTGCCGGTGGAACGCTTTGAAATACCCTTCCGCGTAACGCGCACGTAATATACAGATTATGCAACGGCTTGCTTCAACGGAAAAAAATGGCGTCACGGAGACGGTTGTGAAAACGCCTCCGGGATGCCGCCGGACGCGCAAGCTGCTGCTGCCGCGTCTGCTGTCGGGGCAGGCGGAACTCAAAACGGAGGCTGCATGAGTTCCCTTAAAATGGCAGAACGGCAAATCCTTGAGCAGCACTTCGGCATGGCTGGTGGTTATGTTCTGAATTTCTCGGATCGCACTTTCGGGGAGTTTGTCTTCGAAGCTGTTGACCGTGACATTCACAACGAGAAATACAAAACGGGAGGAACTTCGAAAGCTAACAAGCTACGCACATTCTGGAAGGTTGAGTCCGACTCAATGGTGGGGAAGCTCATCCTCGCCTTGGTTGACTACGACGGCACGTTGAACGTTCCACGGGACGCCGACGAAAAAACACGCGTTGAGAAGTGCCGCCAAATTGCGACCCGGCTTGCCGGCCAAGCCACATCCACAATAGTCCAACCGCCTGCGAAGCCCCAACCTGTTGTCAGCCGTGACACCCTGGTAGCCCTACGAAGCCGGTTTCTCCTGATAAGCACTTTGCCGCCACATGACCGTGGCTATGCGTTGGAGAAATTTCTATACGACCTCTTCGCCGCTTATCGGTTTAATCCTAGGCCGTCGTTTCGCATCAAGGGTGAACAGATTGATGGGAGCATAGAGTTTGGGCACGAGGTATATCTAATCGAGGCCAAATGGCAGAGTGAGCCCATTGTGCAAGGTGACCTTGCCGTGCTTGATTCCCGCGTTTCCGGACACTCCCAGATCGGTCGAGGCGTTTTCATCACCGTAGGTTGCTTTTCGCCCGACGGAATTACTGCCCACGAGCGACTTCGACCTTCTGCGATGATTGGCATCGATGGTCAGGATTTGTATTACGTGCTGGAACGCGCGTTGCCTCTTGATGAAGTCCTTCGCCGAAAACTCCGATGGTTGGTTGAAACCGGACACTTCCATTATCCCGTTCGCGAGTTTGTCGCGGAGTTGGAGAAACATCGATGATTCAAACGTCAGCAATTTACCCTTAAGCGCAACAATGGCTTTCCCGCACAACTTTATCTCGATGGCGAACTTTGAACTCGCCTTCACGCGGGTTGTGCGCGGTCAGAACAAGGAATACAAGAATCTCTTCCGTCATCTCTACCCATCGTATCAGCTCGGCCTGCGGGAGAATCTCCAAGACCTCATCGACGACATCAAATCGGGGCGCTACTTGCCATCGCCAGCAACCGTGGTTTTCCAACCAAAGAAAAGTGGCATCCTGCGCCCGCTTCGATTGCTGACGTTACAAGACCAAATCGTTTATCAGGCCATCGCCAATGTGATTGCAGTCGCATTCAAGCCGGAGCAGGACAAGCACGCTGGCAAACGCTGTTTCGGCGCGCTCGTCAACAGCAAGAGTAGCCCATTCTTTTACCGGGGCTGGAAGCATTCGTATCGAGCATTCGACCGCGCTGTCGCCAAAGCTTTCAACGCCGGCAACGACTATGTGGCCGACTTCGACTTGGTCTCGTTCTACGAACTCATAGACCACAAGCTGCTGCGGGACGTGCTGGAGCAGCGCGTCAAGAAACCGGAAGTCCTCGATTTGCTGCTCCGCTGCTTGGAGAAATGGACTGAGAACCACAAAGGTTCATGTATGCACCACGGCATTCCCCAAGGCCCAGAGCCGTCTGCATTCCTCGCCGAGTGTTTCCTTTTCTCGTTCGACGCACTTCGCTTTAAGGGAATCATCTACCTTCGCTACGTGGACGACATCAAAATGATGGCGAAGGATGAGGTTCCGGTTCGGCGGGCACTTGTCAAACTGGACATCGCGTCGAAGGAACTCGGTCTTGTTCCCCAGGCGCAAAAGATTGAATGCCGGCGAGTCGCCAAGCTGGAGGAATTACGGAAGAACATCCCGAGCCATGTGGCCGCCCTTGGATCGACAGCGCGTGTCACGGCTGCAAGCCAGCGACGGCTTGAAAGAATCTTTCGGCGCAGTCTTCGCAAGAAAGACGGACGCTGGACAATCGGTGACGCAACCAAGTTCAAGTTTTCCCTGTTTCGGATGCGGCCCAAGCCGGTGATTCTAAAACGCATCGCTCCGTTGCTGTATCAACGCTCTGACCTTTCATGGGTGCTGGCCTCGTATCTCCGCAAATTCCCGCAAGACGAACAGGCTGCTGATGCCTTGCTCGCAGCCCTTCAGCGTGATCCGACATACGATGCAAGTGCCGCCAACTACATCGAGGCGATGGATGTCTGTGAGCCAGTGAAGGGCGCTGGAAAATACCGCAGGGTCATTCAGACGGCTGAACGGCGCTCGGAAGAAAAGGGGCTGCTGCTGAAAGTTGGCGCGGCCACATTCCGTGGCCGGAGGTCAGGCCCGGCAGACGCGCTGAAGCTGATCGGCAAGCAGCCTCTCCCGCTGGCGAAAAGTCTGTTGATTCACCGGCTGTTCGGCAACAGCCCCGCCGCGCCTTTCAAAATCGCCGATGGTCGGAAGCTCGTGGAGTCCGAGACGGAATCGCAAGACTCCGACCTCGCACGCTTCTGCGCGAACATGCTGATTGAATTGTGGCCGTGGACGAAGAGCACTTGGACACCAACCGCTAAAGCGAATCCGTCCGTGAAGCTGCTGTTGAAGGCGCTCGGCATACGGACAAAAGGGCCGAAGAAGCTCGGCATTCTCGAACGGTTCTTCACGCAGGCGCAGCAAATCGCTGTGAAGATACCGTGGAGAACGGCGCTCGGGAAGGATTGGCGGCACGCAGAGCGGCGCTGCCTCCGCCTTCAACAATTAGCAGTTGGCGACCCGACTAGCTGGGTCTTGATGCTCGATACGTTCAATGAGGTTCTGGTGAAGGCATTCTCATTGGCTCATCCTGCCACTGCTGCTGCCTACGCCAAGGCCATTCCGCCCAAGCTCCATCATCCCGACTGGGGAAATTGGCTGACAAACTCAGCCATCGCGAAGGCGTTGCCGAAGGGAATCGACTGGCTCAAGGAGGTCCATGAGACTCGCGTGAAGGCAGATTTGGCCCATGCGAAGGGTAAGAAGGACGGCATTCCGACGAAACCGGTCAGTTTCAGAAAGCGCGACAAGTTGCGGCGTGAAGCTCAAGTCCCGTGGGCCGAACTCATCATCGAGTGGAAGAAAATCATCTAACCTAGGAACGACATGGAAACCACAAACGCCAAACCCGATGACATTCCATCGAAACTGCGACCACTGATGGCCGCGTTCGCGGCCTCGCCCTTTCACGTCGCGCCTGAGCGCGAGGCGGAGATGGCCCGACTGCGAGACAAGTATGGGATTCGGATTCAGTTGAAGGCGGACGCCAAAGACTGGCTGTTCGAGGAGTTCCGCATTTTTGAACTCAACCGTATCTTCATCGGGCTGCGTTCACTCGAACGGCTTTGGGCTTATTGTTACGCCTACACGGCCATCACCACGGAGCTTCAGAAGGCTGGCGGCGAGTTCTCGAATATTGAGAATCACGCTGAGTATCAGCTCGCATTCAACCTGTTGGATTGGGCCAGCCAGGAAAAGCTTGAAGACCGTGAAGGGGAATGGCCGAACACGCTACCAGACCCATCGCACTCAGATGGCCTGGAGCACGTAAAGGCTGCGAACCATTTCTTCCTGATGACCTCAGGCAGATTGTTGCTGCACGAGTTTGCGCACACCGTCCTTGAGCATCACACGGCACAAGGCACTCCGCCTGAGATTCTGAAGCGGGAAGAATTTGAGGCAGATGCTTGGGCGGATGCGTGGATGCTGGACAAATGGAGAGACTATAAGACCGACGAAAAGGTTTTCGTCGGTCGCTGTATGGGTATCGCTTTCGCTCACGCACCTACGTTGATTTTCGGCATCGAGAGGGAAGCAGCGTCAGAGAGCCATCCAAGCCCGATTCAGCGAATTATCTCGTTCGTTGATCAGCATTTGCCGGGAGGAAATCCAACCGACAAGCGACTGGTTGACCTTCCTTGCGCGTTCTTGCTCGTGCTCGCTGGACATCTGCTATTCACGAAACAGAAGCCTTTTGAATGGCAGCCTTTGCCGCCGACCTACAAGGAATTGTTCACGCGGTTTGAACCCTATTTTCCCTGAACACCATGCCGCACGCCTACATCGAAGACCAACTTGCCGAGCAGCTCGCCAGCAGGTTGTTTGTGGAACTTGGCTGGAAGGGAGGGGGCGCATGAAAGGGTTGCTCGTCAGAGTTGGCATTGATTCAACCGACGGCTGCTGGAATGCGCCGATGCGGTTGGCTTCCGGCGAATTTGCCTACATCACCATCACCGACACCAAACACCTGCGCGACGGCATGGCCCGTCGCTACGACGAGTTCATTCCTGTGGCGAAACGCTTTGGTGAGCAGTTACCTCCGCCGCTGCTGGGCCAGCCGACACACCTTGATCCTGATTTCGACCAGCTCACCTATGGCGACCAAGGCCAGCGCGGAAAACGCATCACCTCCCTGCTATCCACTGGTGATTTGCTGGCGTTCTTCGCCGCTCTGCGTCCGGTGGACGGCCCGGCGCGTCCGCTCATCTACGCGCTCATCGGTTTGTATGTAGTCGAGGATATTGTCCCTGCCAAGTCCGTTCCGAAATCGCGCTGGGCGGAGAACGCACACACGCGCCGCGTGCCGGGCGACGGGGACATCGTCGTGCGCGCGAAATCCGGCGTGTCGGGCCGTTTGCGCCGTTGCATTCCCATCGGCGAATTGCGCGACCGGGTCTATCGCGTCCGCAACGACCTGCTGGACGCCTGGGGCGGTCTCGACATCAAGGACGGCTACATCCATCGCAGCGTGAGGCTGCCCGCCTTCCACGATACCGCAAAATTCTACCGCTGGTTTCTCGCGCAGAAGCCGGAACTGCTGGCGGAGAACAATCCGGCATGAGTGACCGCCTGTTCATCGTGATGCTGCGGCGGCCACGCAAGGATGACCCGCGCAGCGACCCGTTCTGGGAGTTCGGCAGTTTCGGTTGCACGGGTTGTCACGGGAAGAACCTGCTGCATCCGAAGAACTGTCAGATTTGCACCGGCGACCGACTCGCGTTTGTCCAAGGCGGGCAACTTGGCGCTCGGCTGTTGCTCGTGACACCGCCGGTCGAACGCTTTGACCATGTCGGCGGGAGTTCGAAAGGCTGCGTCGAACTGCGGTGGGATTCAGGCCAGAAGCCCTTTCGTTACGACTGTGCCCCGTCGCTCTTTGAGTCGCCTGCACCGGGCAGGGCCGGATTGTTTCCCCGACTCGCCGACAGCCTTGCCCACACGAACCGTTCCACGATTGACGCAAAGCTCGCCAGTCGTTTCCGCGCCCGCACCAGTCCGCTTGGGCCGCAACTCGCCCGCGAATTGGAATCCGCGTTTACTGCCGCCGTGAAGGGTGCAAAGAAATCAGATTTAATCACCCGCTACGAAGAAGCTCTGCCTTGGTGCGATTGTCCAAGCTCGGCCAGCCAACGGCGTCGCGATTATCAGCAGCGATTGCGGGAGTTGAAGAGCCCAGCCGACGTTGCGCCGCGCAAGAAGGCTTGTTGCAGATGAGTGCGCAGATCACCGTGTTGCGATCACGTAATCCTGCATCCGTCCTTGTTGCGTCCACTCGTGGCGATCTCGTCGAGATCCTGGGGCCAGAGCATCTCCCGCCGACCGTCTTTGTTGCGGAAGTTCATCCCTAGCGCGTAACCAAAGCCGTAGGTGTTGTAGAGGGCGATGGCCCGCTGCATCACGCGGGCTTCCTGCTTGGAAAGAGTGCCTTCCTTGTCTTTGATCGCGTAGGGCCGAATCGCGTAGTAGAGCATCATCTTCACGGCATTCCGCCCCGCTTCAGCAGCGTCCATCTCCTCCCAATCTTTCGGCTTCGGATCCGGCTCGCCGTCTTTCCGCGTGTAGATGCGCTCACCGACCTTCTCCATATACCAGAACGTCATTTCGTAGGCTGCGGCGGCAATCGCCTCTTTGGACCAACGGAGGGAGATGTGCCAGCGGTCGCCGCCCAGCGGCGTAAACTGATTGTCGTTCAGCGGTGGCGTTGGCGGGTCCAGCATCAACCGTCGTTTGCCCTCCACGGTTTCAAACCGCAGCGTGCGAGGCAGCGGCCAGTCGCTGGGCTGAACGGTGATCCGCAGAACGCGGCCTTCGGGTGGTTGTCCAACACCCACCCTCCCGCTTGGGAAACCCACTCCGGCGACGCGCAATCCCTGTCTGGCCCGCCGGAGGTGCTTTTCGATTTGACCGCTCATTGCGCCGGAGGACTTGCGCCCCGATTTCACTTCCGCCACGCCTGTCACAATCACCGAGCGCCCTTCAGGCCCGGCATTTTCCATTACCAGAACATGCAGGTCGGCCCCCTTCAACACACCCTTGCCGGACTGGCACCGCACCATGACGGCATCGCCAACGTAGAGCCGGGCGGCTACGGGCAGGGTGCTGGCCACGCGTGGGTCTTGCATCAATCGCTGGCAGGCCGCCGCCGCCAGCAACTCGGTGACAGCCCCCTTGAAGCTATTCACCATGAACGAGTAAATGAACCCGATGGCCGCTGCCGTCTCGGCCATCGTCAGCCGCCGTCCACATAGTTCGGTGGGAATTTCCCCTTCCTCTTCGTAGGGGCCATCACGCAGAAACCGCTGGAAGAGTTCGCCGCGCTTGTCACCTTCGATATTGCAAATGGACGCCTCCAGTGTCTTGTGGAAGATCATCAACGGATCGTCGCCAACCGCAAAGACCGACCCTGCCGCCAATGCGCCCTTCACCGCTGATTCGACTTCGCTGCCTAATTGATCACCCAACGAGTCGAAGCCGACACTGTCGGCCAACGAACCTGCACCAGAGGGCAAGTCTTCGGATGGAATCTCAGGATTCATTCTGGCTTCGGGGCGTAGCCGTGCTTTCGTCACCGCTGCTACGGTAATTAAGTTGTAGTTGGCCGAAGCAAGCACTCGGCTAATTGCCGGGCGTTTCGCAATCCCTCAAAATAATTGTGCAGTCGCATAACAAAAGGCTCATAGCGAATCAGGACGCCTGCTTCGATGTTCTTTTTCTGAGCGGCTTCGGTGAAGTTGGCGGACGTGATGAGCGCGACATGGCGATCCACAATCACGCATTTGGCGTGTAGGCTCGCTCTTTGTTGAGAATCTTCCGCGAGTGCGCGCGGGTCGTAATACAAGTCCGGCAGTTTGTCTCCGGGCCAATGTTTGGCTACAAAGTCATGCGCGAAACGGCGCACGATTTCGCTCGCGAGTGAGGTGTCGGTCAACTTGCGCGGAATGTCGAGATGGAAGGCGACGCGCAGTGTTGGCGCTTCCTTCATGCGTTCTGCCAATCGTTTGAACAGTCGCTTGCCGTTATGGACGGCGTAGCCAACGAGCAGAATTTCAATTTGTGCATTCTCGATGAGCGTCCGAACTGTCGCGGCAGTATCGGCGGTTGGAACACCTGGAACTTCCGGCCCTGAAATCACCAAATCAAAAAGTTGTTGTGGTGTTGTGACACTCTCGCGGGTTGCCGCGACGGCTTCAATGAGCATCGCAATGTTGTTTGGCGTCATGCCCTGTGTTCGCAAGGCATCGAAGCAAACGAGAATCTCAGCGGCGTGAGGGCCAACAATTTGGGTGAGGGCCTGCCGGGTTACACCAAGCGACAACGGGCCTTCCCTCAACGATGTCGCGAGCGAACGCAAATTCGCTGGCGAAAGATTTTGGAGCGGCTCGAACATCAGGTGACGGGTGCGAAGAATTCTGCTCCGAGGGCCTCGACGGTCGGCACGACCAACGCACGGTCAAGAAATTCATTCCGTTGCTCACATGAAGTTTCCGCCGTCAGCAGGCAACCGTGGCAGGCGCTGCCGTGCAAGTGTTGGTGGTCATGCCTCGCCGGAGCGTGGTTCGCGCAAACGGGATCGTTTGAACACAGTGCGCCGGATTCCAAGGCGCGACGCATGTGCCGCCGGATGTCGCGCGCAGCGACGACCAGCCCCCCAAGCGTGCCCTCCGCATCGGATGAACCCGTGTAGATCAGGATGCCATAACAATCCGGCGCGGCGAAGATACGTTCACGCAGCGAAGACGCGGGATAGCCGCATTCGAGCGAGATCGCGGTAAGCAGCAGATGCGCGAGGGAATGCAGCATGTAGTAAGGCAGTCCGGGGAATTCACGCGAACTCCCCTCGTGCTCCGCTTTCCATCGCTGAAATCCTTCCGCGAGTTGAACACCGCGCTGTTGCACGGCGGGACGTTGCAGCCAGGCGGCGACGACTTCGGCGCGGATTTGGAGAAAGATGCCTTCGCCCCGATTCTCAACGGCGGGCAGCCATGAACTATCCAGCGCCAGCGGCGCTCGTTTCACGTCGAGTGACAGGTCGCCCTGAATATCAGGTCCGGCCGCTTCGAATCTGGTGAATCCAACCTGGGCCACGACTTCCCGCAGTCGGTGAACCAGAACAATGCGTTCGATGGAGGACATCCAAGGTGCGTTCCATTGGGTCTTCGGCAACGCGCGAGCGAAAAAGTCGCCATCGGGCGTATCTGAACCCAGTTCGTCCTGGGCAGCGGACAGCGCTTCAAACTCAACTTCCTTTACTGGCCGGTCCGCGCCACTGCTGCCCTGCCGCACGCGGGCAATGGACGCGAGAACGGTGGCATCGTCGAGTCCCTGCAATTTGACGGCGAGGTTTGGGATTTGACGCACCATCGCGAGCTTCTCCGGGGAATCCACGATGGAAAGCCCGGCATCCCACGCGGATTTCACGATTTCGTCCACGGCGGATTGCAGGTCGGGAATGGAAATGACCGACATGAGCTGTGGGAAGTAGGCGTTGCTAGCGCTTCGGATGAGGAGGCGATTGGGTTCACCACACGCTTCTTTCGTTCCTGGTCCGAGCCAGGGACGCAAGCCGTTGCATGAGCCGAGTGCTCGAAGTTCCATCCGGGCCGCCTGACTCATGGCACGCTGCGCGCCGCAATCGCAGACCACCCAAATCTGGTCGAGGTCGCCGGTCGTGCCGCGTTCTTCCATCCAGAGGTCACGCGAACATGGTCCAGATGTGCCATGGACAAACGGTTTCCAGTCAATGTCTCCGACGTGGCCTTTCTTGCACGCGCGCACAAAGCGCACCGGCACGACGGAGTATTTCTTGCCATCAACGTCACGATACTTGCCGCCGTCCAGACTGTTCAGGTGGACGAGTCGGCGACGGCGAAAGCCCTGCTTGGTAACTTGTGTCTCCTGAACAATGAACCATTCGGGAAAACGCCATACGGTGACACTCGGTTGGAATTTGAAGTTGCGGTCGGATGCCGGTGGCGGCGGACGCAGAGTCAACGTCGGGACTCCGATGATTCGTTTGAGCTTCTCCACGAGACGCGGCTCTTGAATCAGGGGAATTTGATTCACGTCGTAATGCCAATTGTCCAGCCCAGCGACGATGACCGATGCGTCGGGCAAGTCCACCATCGCGCCTGGGCCAAATGTGGTGACGACCTGACTGGAACGTAATTGCGGTTTGCTCATGGCCTGGGCGTCCAGTCGTTGAGGTTTTTCACGGTCAGCTCGACACTGGATTCCACGTCACGCATAGAGCGGTTCGCGCGGAACTTCCTGCGCACGGGTGGAAGGTTCGGCAAATCAGGATGCAAATATTCGTAGAGGAGGCGCTGCGCCGCCCCGGCTTCCTGCTGATACTGCAACGGCGTATTGGTGAGTTGGAACTCGTCGGCAATGTTGCGCCAGTCATCGAGCAATCGCCCGGATCGCTGAAGCACGTTGTCGAACAACTGCTGTGCGGCCGTGGCACTCAGGCTGGGATCATGATTGCGGGCACGTTCCGCAAAGCGAACTGCAAACTGATCGAGCAAGGTTCGGTTGGTAAGGATTTCACTCGCGCCGAGTGCCGGTGTCATCGTGCTCATTCCCTGACGGCACATGGCGACCAACGCGGCCGCCAGTGCGCGGTCGAGCGCGCGCGGCGAGAATGGCGTGACACTCGTCGCTTCAATCGCCCGGTAGAACGTGGCGTGATACATGCCAAAGCGTTCGTAGTGCGAACGGTCGCGGGGCTTGTGGACGTTGAGAAGCGTCACGACGAGGCCGGGCCGATATGGATCGCGTCCGACGCGGCTGGTGGCCTGAATGTATTCCGCGCTCGTCTTGGGTTGGCCAAGCACCACCATCAAACCGAGACGGATGATGTCGAGACCAACTGAAATCATGTTCGTGGCGAGCGCCACGTCCACTTTTTTGTCCTCGTAGAATGGCAACGCGAGGCGACTCTTGGCGTTGGCAACGTCACTCGTGGAAACGCGCGAAGTCAGCTCCAAAACTTCATAGCTGATGGTGCGGTCCGAAAAGATCGTGTCCACTGGGTCACGTCGGCGACGGCGTGAATACTGTTGCACGCGGGTGCGCACTTCGTCTTCGACGATGCGTCGGCTACCCCCTAATTCGCGCAAGCTGTTGAAATAGCCCAGCAGCGTCATGTAAGCGTCGGCGGGATTCTGCTTGTTGGTCTTGCCGCCTTCGCGTTGGTAGATGGTTTGCCCGGCGCTCAAGATCGCCAGCCCTGCGCGCAACAACACGACTTTCAAACTGCGGCCTTGGGCTGCAACGCCGACATAAAGCCGGGCGGGTATTTCGCTCGATGGTTGGGTGATTGCGAAAAATGAATCGTGTCGGTCAGGGCCGGGTGGAGGAAATACCGCCACTTCCTGCCGCTCGAACAAGGCTCGGATCTGCTTGTCCGCGCGGCGCACCGTCGCTGTGCTGGCAATGATTTTCGGGCGCAATGGTATTTCTGCGCTCATTCGGCTGGCGAGAGCGTCGATGACCGTCTCATAGACACCCGCTATTGTGCCGAGCGGGCCGGAGATGAGATGCAATTCATCCTGGATGATGAGTTCCGGCGGCGGCAATGGCCCGCCTAGTGTCGTGGCGTTCTTCTGATTGCACGGCCCGTAAAATCCCTCTTTGTCGTAGCGCTCAACCAAGCCGAACAGCGTTCCGGTTTCTCCCGTCCACGGCAGTGCGGCAAACTTGTCCACCGTCGCGATGAGGAACGCCGGCAGGCGGCGGTAAATGGGTTCGTCAACGCCAAGAATCGGAAGGCAGCGGTCGCCTGAAAAGGCGCACTTCGGGTTCACGCAATGCACGCGCAAGTCAGTGGGCGCATTGACGCTGGGGCTGAGGCGGAAGGAATTCCGGTCAAATTTCTCGCCACACCACGGACAGTTCTCGATGGGAATGGGCGACGGATTCGCGCTTGAGTCGCGTTGGAAACGCATCGTCTTCGTGTAGGCCGAATACTCCGCGCTCGCGCTCGTGTCGCCCCGGCGTCCCATGCGGTTGGGTGTGGCCGCAGAGCCGACCCATAAACCGATTTCAAATGGCCACTCGCCAAGCTTTGTCTTGTCCTGGTCGCGTTCCAATTCGAGGGCGCAAATCAGCGCGGCGGCGCGGCTCAATTGATCGAGAGTCAGCAATCGCAGCGTATAGCGCATGAGAACGCATACCCCTGCCGAGCGAATTCCCGGATGACGCATTCGGCGCAAAACCATTGTGAAAGCCGCCAGACCTAGATAAGCCTCGGTCTTGCCACCGCCAGTCGGAAAAAAGAGCAAATCCACCGTGTTGCGATCCAGATGCGTGGGGTCAAAAATCCCCCGCAGATTCATCAGGATGTAGGCAAGCTGGAACGGATACCACTTCGGCGACTGCACTTTACTGGCGTCGCCTTGGTGACGCAGCAATTCACGCTGGCGTCCGGCAGCGGCCATCGTGCGGTTGGCAATGCGGAACGCATCCAAAACCTGCGGGTCGGCCAACACGTCAATGCCCGCCTGGATCCGATTCGCCGCGTGGGTGGCGTTTTGCAGCATCGCTTGTGCGGTCTGTGACTGACGCGCATCAAGGTTCGCCGACTGTGCCTTGGTCTGCTGCGCGGCGATCCAAGTGCGGTAGTGAGTTACGAGCGGTGAAAGTTTTGTCTGCGCATCAGCGTGGCTGGTGAGCGCACCGAGCACCTCCATGTTGAGTTCCACGTCAGGGATTTTCGCAGGAGAAACCTTTTCGACTTCGGCGGTCGGAATCCAAGTCGTTTGCACCGTGTGACACACGCTGCTGGCACTGCAATCACCGGTGGCGGAAACGCCGTGGCCCACGGCATATTCAAACACATCGCGATACTGGATGTCGGCGACTTGCTCGTCCCATTCGTCTGCCACTTCCCCCGCCACAGTGCCGCGCAGATCTGGGCGGGCCACAAACGGTTTCGAAGAGTTGAGCGTGAGTGACGTTTGAAAAGCGAACGCGCGATAATGCCTCTGGGTATTCGGCGGACGGTTGTTGACGAGGAACACCGACACCGAGCGCGTTCCAGCGGGCAAGCGGCTGCCCACTTGTCCGGCAGCGGGAACGGCACGCACGGTCACGCTGACAGTCAAACCGCCGCTATTCGGCACGGGAAATTCCTTCGGCTTGCCGCCCGATTTGGGAAGCAAGATGGAGACGGGTTCCTCGCGTGGCTCGCGGCGATAGCCTTTTGGCGAAGCAGAAGTTCCTGTCGCGCCATCCTCTTGTCCCTCCGTCTTTTCATCCCCCTGGGTTGAGACCGGTTTGTCGTGCAACTCGGCGGCGGTTTCGGTCGTCGGAAGCGCATCGCCTGGTTCAGCCGCGCCCTCGTAAACATAATCACCCCACGCCACCTTCGCTTCGAGCGTATCCACACCGGGTGCGACGAGGACGCTCAACCCCATTGAGGAAGGCAGCAAACTTTTGCGCGCGGTGGCCCTGTCGGGTGGAGCGGCGTCATCCGCGCCTTTGGTGTCGTCACCGCTGTCGATTTCATCAGCGGACGTTTCGTCCGACTTTTGTTCCGTGGGCGCGGAACTCGGCACAAGGAAACCGCACATATACCAGCGCGACGGCGCATCCGGCAGCAATTCGTGGGCGAACGCATGAGCGTTGTCAGGCCCGACCAGGTCCAGCTTCAAGGCTTGGACCATTTCAGACCGGACTTCGGAAGGCGTGCTCATGTTCGGTTAGATTGAATACTAAATTTCACCTGGGAGCAAACTGCTTACGCGCGATGAGGTGCGGCGCTATCGGGTCATCACTCAAGCACTCAAGCAAGTCGCTGATAAACCCAGCAGTATTTTTCTGGAAAACATTTCTGAACACCGCAGGCCATTGATCATTTGGGACATTCTCTACTTGTTCGGGAATCCTAATGAACACGACGTGAAAAGGAATTGTCTGGCCGCCCTGGGTGATCGCCTCACTGAATATGCCTCGCGTCGCTTCAAGGCCACACTCGTGCCAACGCGATTCGCGAATGGGGTAAATGAAACCGCATCCGGCCACGTTGTGCTCATTGGAAACCTGGCCGATATAGGTGTGAAGCTGGAACAGGTCTTCGCGGCTAACGCCGTAGGTGAAATCGAATGACTTGTATTTCACATCGAAAACGTAAGTCGCCTCGTTCAGGTCAAAGATTAGATCAGGGATAAGCTTCCGTTGGGTATAGCCATGTCGAAGCCCGGATGGAATCTGCCAATGCCGACCGCTCTTTTCGTGAAACACCATACCCGCCCGCTTGAGCAGCTTGCGGATGAAATACTCGAACAACATTGAAACATCGAAAAAGAAGGCGCTGGTTTCCGACTGGTCGCCAAAGTCTGACAGTTCGTCCCGCAGGATTTGCTTGGAGAGCGTGATGACCGGGTTGTAATCCGCGTAAAAGGGGTTGCGCACCGGCAACGTGGCGAGCAGGTCCTGGAGGGTGCTTCGCCTCCCTTGGGTGGCAATCTGAAAAGTCTGATTCAGGACATGGGCTTCGCGGAGGAAGTCATGGGAGTCGAGGTGCTGGAGGGTGCGGGCGATGAGCCGCGTCGTGTCGTTGTCGTAACTGTGTTCCCGGTAGGTGCAACGATAGCGGGCGCGCTGCTGGTTCAAAAAATAATCTACAGGGTCGAGCCGTCCACGCACTTGAGTGAGGTTTTCCGTTCTGGTTTCGTAAGCTTTAGGCAGCCCGAGGCGAAACGCCTTTTTAAGTTTCACCAGCCAGAGATAAACCAGCAGCCATTCGTAACCGCCCCTTTCCATGCCGCCTTGATCAGGCAATTCGACGAAGCCATCCGCATCGGCGATGATGTATTTGAGAAATTCATCCCCGAAGCGGGAGGATACGCGAAGCGTGTAACCCTCGGACTTGACGCAGCCGATGAGATTGCCGGTGGCTAAATTAAAGTTTAGCGGGTCTGGGCCATTCACACTGATGAAGGCATCGTCGGTGTTGTGTTCGTAGTCCGCCTCCGGGACTCGGAAAACGAGTTTGGAATTCTCGGTGTTTAACGTCGCCGCTTTGTGAATCAACGACCAACCCGTCCACGGACTGTTCGGCCCCCGGCCCCCCTGCCTGATTTCCACGGACGGTCCAAATGAGCCAGCACCAAAAACACCACCTTCCGCCTGGTAAACCGAATTGTCTACCAAAGTGCCGTCGCTGATGATTTGGCTCAGGGTCTTGGTCATGTGACGCTGAAAGCCTTTTGAAATTCAGGAATCAGTGTTTCACTACGGCCAGACCCGCGAAGATATTCTTCCAAAAGCGGCTTGATGGCATCTTCCCAGACTTTTTCCCGCACCTCGGTTTTGGTCAGCGTTTCCGGGTAACGCAACTTCATCAGGTAGGCATGGCCGATTTCGTAATCCGCCCCCAGGATATCGGTGGCCCTGATACGTTGGTTTAGGGCTGCCAAGTCATCCGCCAGTCCAACCCAAGGGCGGGAGGCGTTGCCCGGCTTTACATCGTGGTGCTGCTTGAGGTGATACCGCAAGGCGACGATATTTGGGTCAATCCGCTCCCAACGGAAGCGGCGCCGCAACGCCAAATCGAAGCTCTCCACGCTGCGGTCAATGGTGTTCATCGTGCCGATGATATAGACGTTGTGCGGGATGAAAAATTTGTAGGTGCCGCCGATTGAAACAAGCCCCGTTTCTGCGGTGTTCAGCGCGGCATATTGAGTCGAAATTGCGCCCTCCACGCCGCGATACTCCAGACAGATCATGAGTTCGCCGAGCACTCGTGAGAGCTCAGCCCGGTTAATTTCATCCACAATGAAGAAAAACGGCGGGACAGCGTCGGCAACCTTCTTATCCTGGTGAGCGTGGGCAAAAAGGTAGCGCCAGTGTTCACCGGCCAGATTTGCTTTGTGCGGCAACAAATCTCGGATGCGAAGCGATTCCCATTCTTTGGCCAGATTGGGGCCATGCTTGGGAATGGAATAAACGTCCTTTTCCCACACAGCGGCGCGCTGGCAGATGCGCTTAAAAACACCGTTTTGCAGGGTGAGTTGTGCTTTGCCGTCCTGATCCAGGATGGGTCGCAAACCTTCCATAAAATCCTCGTAGCCGAACGACGGATGGAATTGCACGACCTCACATTGCGTGTCGTGGGTGTAGTTTGTATTGGCCCCGAACTCCTCCCTCCATATATCGAAGAGCAATCCCGTGTCCCGCTTCGCCGTGTAGGTTTTCCCGGTGCCGGGGGCGCCATACTTGATGACCTGTTTTTTTAGGGTGAAGGGATTGGAGATGTTCTCGTAAAGACACCAGACGAATATGCTCAGAAGATGTTCGTTGGTTTCGCCCTTGCGGAGTTCCTCTGCGAAAGACTCACGGAGATAGGTCATCAACTGGACGTTTTTGTCATACCAGTCTGCCTCGACATCAGGGAGCTGAGGTATGAATCCCTCGCGAACCAGCCACCAGTAAACGGATTCGAAAGCGGCACCGTTTACCGTGCTGGTGACATTCATTGTGCAAGCAGCCACGGTGCGATTCACCAGCAAGGGATTACGGTTGGCGTTGAATTTTTGCCGTGTGTGTTCCCAGGCTTCCCCGAATTTTACGAAATTATCCTTGTCCGGCTGTTTGATCAGTTCGATCAGGGTATTGACGAAATCTTGCTCACCGATGAAACGCGGCAGGTTTTCCTTGCTCAAGATGGATTGGCCACAGGATGAAATGCCGTTGTTTACGTCAGCCAGCAGTTGTTTGGCAAAGGCCGGCCACGGATCGTTTTCCGCCTGGAAGGAGGTGGCTTCGTAAGCGGCCTTGCTTTGAATGTCTTTCCCCTCCTTCAATGCCGCGCGGACTTTGTCCACGTCACTGGTGAATGCGATATAATCCGCAAGCCATCCGTCCACTTCGGCGCGACGGTTCGTGATCAGGTAGGTGTAGAGATTTTTAATGCGCGACATAGTATTCAAAAAGGTTTCAGTCCATCGTTATAACTCTTACAAATCCACGCCCAACAGCCGCCCGCTTTCGGTGGATGCATCGAGAATCGGATCAATCACCCACGGCTTCTTGTTGAGCGACTCTGGCGGCGGTTCAGTGGTGGTGACGATGTATTGAAACGCTGGCGCTCCGCCGCCGGCAGCCTCCAACTCCTGCGCCGCATTGAACAGCGAAACATAAATGCTCGCGGCGAGGTCGGCCTCGCGCGGGCTGTCGTGCATTAGAAAGCGCGGATGATGCGCGGCTGGGTTCGTGATGCCGAGCGCGAGGGAGGCGAGGTCGAAAATCAGCCAGCGCACAACCTTAAGCGCCGCGCTGTCGCGCAATCCGTGATATTCGAGTTCAGGGACAATCTGCTTGCCGGAAAAGCGCACGCGCCCGGTCACGGCTTTGCCGAGCATTCGTTGCGCGACGAAATTGAAAATCTGCCCGAACTGCTCCAACAGCTTTTGGTGATGCTTGGTGAGGTCGGACAACTTGGCATCCAACGCTTCCTTGTCGCGCTTCAGGTCTTTGATCTCCACATCCCAGGTCGCAAGATCCGCGCACGCCTTCCGGTAGCTGGTGAGCAACGCCTCAATTCTCGCAGCTTCCTGCGCGGGCGCTTTGAGCTTCTCAAGCTCCCTCTGGTGGCGTTCGCGAGCGAGCGTCAATGCGCCCACTGCCACTTGCAAGGCTTGCTGTTTGGGCGCGGCGAGCTTTCTGCGCCGCTCCAGTTCAGCTTTTAGCGAGGCGAGCTTGGCGGCCTCAGATGGTGCATTTGCGGCCAGCTTTTTGGTTGTGTCGGTGACTTCGTCTTCTTTTGGACGTTCGTGTGCTATGGGACATTCCGCTTTCCATGCTTTGTCCATCGGATGGGAGCAATATCCGGGGAAAGGCCCAAGTCCATTGAGCGTTTCACGCAGCGGGTCTTTCGGCTTTTTCGGCGGGGGTGGCACACCGCGCGACCGGGCATCCGCCAAATCAAACGCCTCCTCGTATTCCTCAACCATCGCGTTGACGACGTTCCATTCCGCGCGGCGCTGCCCGACCTCGGCGATGAGCTTGTCAATTTCCTCGTTCTGCTTCGCTGAAGCCAACGCCTGATCAGCTGCGTTCCGCAACCCCGCCACTTTCTTGTCCACCTCCTGCTGGAGCAAGGGCGCGTCGGGACTCTCGACCTTCATGCCCAGCTTTTCTTCCAGCGACTTCTTTTCGCGCTCCACCGTAAATTCCAGCTTGGGGCGGTCGCGCATCTTCTGCTCGTGCGACTCGGCTTTGCGGGCGAATTCGGCAAGCAGCCTCTGTTCGGCTGCGTCCACCAAACCCAATACCAGCCGCACCAAATTTGCCTTGTCGTCTGACGAAACGAAGGGGCTTTGGGAATCGCTGTCCTGTTCACGACGCCATTCCAGCAAGCCGCTGAAATGCGCTTCCTGGTCGCGTGACAACCACGGCATCAGGCGCGGCCAGTCGAGAGTCTTCTGTGACTCAGCAAGAGTCCGGAACTTCATCCCGCCGAACACAGCGTCATCAATTGCCTTCTCGTATTCCTTGAAACCAAGGCGCGACGGAGATTCGGGGAACTCGTCGTCCAATGAACCATTCAATTTGGCGAAGGGATTGTAGCTGCCACCGCTCAAGGAACGCCCGACCAGCCAGCGCTGGCCCTCGACATACACCTCCGCCAACACCCAGCCGGTTGGAAACTTCGCACGGAATCCCTCCCGGAAACCTTTGCTGCCTGCTGGTTCTTCGCCAAGCACATAACGAATGAGGCGGCAGAAAGTCGTTTTGCCTGCGCCGTGTCCGGCAAGGCGTGATGCTTCGTCTGTTGAGCCAGTCTCCAACGCGCGGAGGATGTTCAAGCCGCGATGCAACTCGATTACCTGGCGCAACAGCGTGCTTTTTGAGGGCGGCCAAGCTTTATAGACTGCGAGCTTCGACACCCACAGCGCGGGTTCAGCGCGCCCTGCTGCCGGTGCAAGTGACAACGGCTCATCCTTCGGCGGCTCTACGGCGAGGCCGGGCAAAGCGGGATGTTGGTCGGGCGTCATAAATCATCACGCGAAGACCAATTCTTTGGCCTGCTTCGTCCATTTCGCGCGTTGGGGAATCGGCACGGCATCCGGCGTCAATGTCGCGGCGACACGCAACGCGAGCCATGCATCAAAGCGCACGTCGTCAGAGAGGCTGGGACGCGGACCGTCGAGCAGATGGAACACCGGGCCATCGTTGCCTTCCGTGACGGTGAGATTGCGTGCGCCGAGTTGTTCCAAGCTGGGGAGCAACAAACCGTCCGGCACAGTCTCATTCCAACGCGTTGCCCATGCTTTTGCTGATGCGCTGAGTTCTGCCGGCGCGAGGCGCTGCAACAACTTCGGGTTCGTCGCCAGCACGAAGGCATCAAGCAGGCGCGGCCACGCGAGGCTGCCGCCGGCCTCGGACAAAAGCGTGAGCACGAGATTCGTGGTGTAGAGCAACGGTTGCGACGCAGACAGACGCCAGTCAGTGGGCAACTTACGTTCCGTGGCATCTGGCGTGGCGATGCCGAGCGCGAGTTGCGCCTTGCCAGCCTTGGGAGCTTTCGCCGCCGCCTTCTTGGCCTTCGGGCTTTGTGCGGCGGCGGTTTGGCCGGCGAGTTCTTCTTCCTTCGCGCGTTCGGCGTTGAGCTTGAGCAGTCGGGCGAGGACTTCGTCGCGCACTTCATCTGGCCAGCGGTAGCGCCAGGGCTTTTTCTTTTTGCGGCCGGAGGATTCGTCAGCGGATTCTTCGTCTTCGTAATCAAGGATGAAGTCGCAAGTGGTGGGGAGGTCGCTCCAGCCGTAGGCGGCAAGAACTGCGGCATCCATCATCGCGTGCAATTTGCGAAGCTTGATGATGTCCTGTGAAGATTCTTGCGGGTCGTGGAAGCGGTTGTAGGTTTTGGTCAGGCCCTCGTTGTTCCGCACCATGAGCGCGGCGCGGAACTCGTAATACTCCCGCCCCGCCGCCTCCAGCGACGCGTTCGTTTCGAAGCCAAGGGGGAACGGGAACGTCTCAAAACAGTCGCTGGGGGTGTATCGCATGTCGTCCTTCATCGAGGACGCAAAAAAGCGCGCCCAAAACTCGTGAACCCTCGATTGAAGAACGGCGAGTGCTCCCTCGCCTTGGAATGCAAAGATGACCATCGAATCGGAGAACACTGTTTTTGAAGGCAGAAACGTAAACGTGCCTTGTTGCCCAACTCTTGATAGTCCAATTACTCGGCGAAGGTTGCGACACGCCGCGTAAAGCTCATCGCGAGGACGCCAAAATCGCCACCATGGATAAGCGCGAACCTCGGCGGCCTTCGAGGCTCGTTCGCTTCGGACTTTCGCCTCCACAACGCCTAACAAATCACTCCAATCGGCTGCAACAGGTTCGGCATAGTCAAGGGGGACAATTCCGTTGCGCAGCCATTGCCCCCGTTGTTTATCGTCTGCTGCCTTCCAAGACTGTCCCAAGTTTTCGCGGCGCAGTGGGAAGTCTGCGAAGCTGATAACGAACCGGTGATGCGCGTGGATCGGGCTATCGTTGGTTTCCTCGCCACCAATGTATGGGAAGATTCTCTCGCCGTTGCGAGGGTCTTTGACAATCAGTTCGCGCATCAGCGCGAGTGGATTTGCTACGCCTTTGGCGTCATCGTCATCGAACGTAAATCCCATCCCGAGCGTAAACACGCCGATGAAGCTTCTACCTGCATTTGGACTGAGGGCAACGGGGTCATCGTGTCCTCCTGCGTGGAAGAGGTAGGCAGTAATCACCGGGACGTTCCGTCCGTCCAAATCGAATGGGCCTGACAATTCGCCTTTCGCAACCCAGACAACACTGACGATGACCGCAGCTTGGCCTGGCCATTTGTAGCGTCGCTTCGCGGCGTAGATAGTGCCACCATGTGAGCAGACCCAGCGAAGTCCGGTTGCACGAGTATCGCCTTGGCCAATCGTGTTCGTGGCTATAAGTCCAAAGCTACCATTGAGACGCAGTAGCTTGAAAGCATGGCGGAAGAAATGGGCAACGAGGTCTGCGTTCCCGTCCGATTGCTCATGCACTGTAAGAATCCAAGCGAGGTAGGAATCGCCGTTTGCGGTGCTGATTCGCTTGCCGCCTAGGAACGGCGGATTACCCACAATGCCATCAAAGCCCGGATTCTCGCGGTCAAATACTTCCGGGTATTCAATTTCCCAATGGAACGGCGTGACGGGAAATTTGCCGCCACGCAACGTCGCAACGTCAGCGGTAGGCCGTTGGCTGAAATCACCACGCAGATAATTTCCCAAGCGGTCGGCCAGTTCCAAACGTTTTAGCTCGCGGGACTTGTCCTTGTCTGCCGCAAAGAACGCGGCAATAGCCGCATCGCCAATGAAGCGCACAAGATCAAGACGTTCGTCAGCCGCTTCCAGCTTTTCACGTTTGAGCACCGGCGAGGTGTAGTCGTCGCCAACAGCGAGCAGCGCCTGGCGCTCACGCAAGGCGGCCTTCACGCGGTCTCGCACATCCTTCTCAAACAACTGCCCGGTGGTGAATTCGGATTTCCAAGTGAAGGTTTCGATTTGTCGGCGAGTAAGGCCGACGAGCGAATCGCCGCAACGGATGGCGTGGTCAACGAAAGTGAACGGATGATCTTTGGCCAGCGTCGCGAGCCAGAGGGAAAGTTTGGCGAGGTCCACGGCCATGGGATTGCGGTCCACGCCGTAAAGACAGCGTTGCGCGATGATGCGCATGGCGAGCAGTTCCTCGGTTTCATCGTCCGGGAGCGTCGGGCGTCCACCATGATGCCGCCACGCTCTCACGAGCGCATCACCAAGCTGGCGGCAAGTCTCAACAAGGAACGCGGCACTGCCCACGGCGATGTCGCAGATTTTGAGTTCAAGGATTTGCGCGGGCGTCGGGTGTTCGCCCAGGCGTTTGAGAATCGGTTCGAGGGTCTTGCGGACAATCGGCTCGGTGAAAGAACGCGGAGTGTAATGCGAACCGCTACGGCGGCGTTCGTCCGTGGGTTGCAGCACGAGTCCGCCTTTGGGCACAGGGCCGGGCGTCGCGCCCCGGTCAACGCGTTTATCCATCGCGCCCAGCAGGTCGTCCACGGATGCGGCGGCTTTGAGCTTTTTCTCCGCTTCGCCATTGAGTTCGGTGTCGGCCTGTTCCTTGAGCCACTTGACGCGCTCGGCGGGTTTCACTGCCAGCAAGGTTTCGAGGTTCACCACGGGTGACGCCGGAACGCTGCCGTTCTTGCGTTTGCCCTTGAGCGCGATGCTTTGGCCGCCGGAGACTTCGATGGCGAAGCCCATGATGGTTTGATACACCGAACCGATTTCCTGGACGTCGAGCGTGCGGTAGCTCAAGCGTTCGCCATCGAGAATGAACAAATTGTGGAGGACGCGGTAAAGCGTGCCGTCGCTGACGAGCGGTAGGCGCGGTTCGGCGAGCGTGCGACCTTCGAGAAACCTGAACCGGTCCGGGTCGAACAGATGGCCGTGACGCGCGGGCATCTGCATCTGCGGATGTTTGCAGCCATTATACACCGCGCGGAAAAGTGAGAGGAGTTGCGCCCATGCGCCGTAGCGCTGGTCCATCGTGTCAGGATAATGTTCAGCGTCCGCGCGTAGCCGCTCAAACAGCCCGTGGACGGAATAGTGGCGGACGTAAAGTTCGGTGGGTTGCTTGGACTTGGGATCAGTCGGCACGATGCCCCGATCCTCGGCAAAGAGCAGAAACACCATCCGCATCAGCACCGTAAGCAAGCCGGCATAAACGTCATCGGGATTTTTCGCGAGCACGGCACGGAGCAATTCCCCTTTGGCGCGTTCGTCAGCGGCCTGGAAGCCGCGCAGAAGTTCGTAAAGCGAATCGAGGACTTGTTGAGCGAGCGTGGTGGAAACGGTGCTTTGGTATTCGCGACTGCGGCGTAGCAGCGCGGGCAGCCGGGCTTCGCTCGGTGTCGCGCCGGAGCAAGCTTCGCACAACAGCATGTTCAGCGCGGCCAGAATGGGACGGCCCGCAACCTCCGCCATGTGGCGAACGTGGAAGGTGACGTTGCCGGAGTTCTCACCGTGCGGCGCGTAGAGCAAACGGATTTGCGTGCCGTTCGTCAAAACACCGATGGGAACTTTCGTTTCACGCAAGAGCCGCTCCATTCGCTGCGTCGGCGAAGCGGACCAGCCGCGTTCATCCGCCGCGACGCGGGCGTCGAGATCGGTGGCGAGCGGAAGTGTTTGGACGAGCAACAGCCACGGTTGATTTGCATCTTTAGGGCGCGGATCTTTGAATGCGAAATTCGGTGCGAGTGTTTCGCCGTAATCCGGCAAGGCGACGGTCAGCGAGTCCGGCAATGGCCGGGCGGAATCGAGTCCATGCAGGCAATCGTCCGGCCAGTTGAGAAAGCCGCGAGCGAATGCCGGGAAATCTGTAATCGCGAGAAGTGAGTTGTCGTCGAGGTCCGTGACTTCCTTCGCGAACGGAAGGAAACGCTCCTGCATCGGAAGCGTGTTCCGGTCGAGCACGACCTGCGCATCCACCAGCGCCGTCGGCGACACGACAAGGCCGTCCTGCTGGACGTAGCCCAGCCAGGCTTTGTGGTCGCGAATGGGAGCGTCGTTGGACATTGAAAGTTAGTCTTCTGTCGCCTCGAAGTCGGCGGGTGTAATTATCCGCTCTACAACTTTGGCGTGGATCTTGAGCGGGATTTCAATCGGCTTAGCCAAGTCGTCGGCGAAGATGGTGGCGCTTGCCTCGATGGTTTGGTCTGACGCCGAAGCAACGTAGAAACGGTCGTAGCTCCAAAACTCATCCTGCGGCTGAATGGTCTTTGCGTCGATTTCAACAGTCCACGCACCAGAGACTTCGCGGACGTAAGTATCCAGAGGAAGGGGCGTGTGCAGATCGAGGGCTGAAAGCAACCCCCGCCCGCGCGGCCTTTTAGGAAGCGTTCGAGTATCAACGACTACAACTCCATCAATTTTGGGAATGGTGATCCTGACTTTGACATCCGCAGCATTTCTTACCCCTAGGTTTTTGAGCCAAATCCGAAGAGGACTAAACAACGCGCGCGTCTCCGCATAGTCCTTCAATTCTTCGCTGCTGGGTTCGTTGTTCGGCGCTAGTGATACGAGGCGCACCAACTGGGACTGCCTTTCCAAGAAATTCATTTGATCAAACGGACTCATTCTCAACATTTTCTTTTCGAGGGTTGTCGGTGCGCGTGGCGTTGGTTTTGGTGGTGGCGGCGGTTCAATAAGCCTTGCGCCAGTGAGAGTAACTTCCGTTCCAAAATGGTTTCGGCTTGTTGCATCAGCCCATTCCATCGCGATTCTGGTTTCGCCAAGAATCGCGTTTTGATCGGCTTTAGCCATCAGTGCAATCTGATCTGGAGAGGCAATTGCCGTGCTGCTGCCCGACCGGATATAGGCATCGTTCGGCTTCAATTTGCCGAACGCTTTAGATAAAAAAATAGGCCGCTGCTGATCTCGCGTAATCTGAATTACGTTTATGTCCTGCCCCTCTGCTTTGTCAGAATAAACGAGAAAGCGCACCGGACGATTTGTTTTGGAGTTAATAAACTGCTGAATGTCGTTATCTTTTAACGGATTTGCGACACCGACCAAAGTGTCTTTGCGGCCGTTCTTCTCTGTAACACCAATAACGATGAAAGCGTCACCGGTTTTCCATGAATTTGCGAACGCAATGATGTCTTTAAGTAACTCCGCCTTTTCCTCGTCTGTAGCGCCATAAAACTTGTATTGATCCGATTTGAAGTCGAATGACTCGCTCTCGGTCATATTGAGCAAAGTGGTTGAGGCGATAGTGTTCATGTGAGACTTCGATTATCCAGTCACTGGCCAGAGGTAGGCGAGGCCGACGGGTTCGATACGGAACGACGCAACTTCGTAGAATTTCCGCACACGCTCCGGTTCGCGCTTCAAATCATCCTCCACGTTGGCGAGCCATTTATCCCAATAGCGGCGGTTGGATTCGAGCTGCCGCTTTTCCAGATCGAGGCTCAGGAGCAATTGCGACTGATCGTATCGGCCGAGTTCGTTCAGGACGCGGCGTTTCTGATCGTCGAGCACGCGGTGAATGGATTCCGCTTCGTCACCGCCACGCTTTTGGAGTTTGGTCTCGGCCTCGGTCTTTGCCTCCTGACCGCGCTGGTCGAGATGCGGCAGCAATTCTTCGATGTCGCGCGCAAAGGAAGCTTGAAGACGCTTGGCGATGGCTTCGGGGACATTTGGATGAGCGCCGGGACGTAAGCCATCTTCGAGCAATTCAAGGGTCTTTGCTTCTGCCTCGCGCGCGTATGGAGTGAGAACGCCACGGCGCGCGGACAATTCCGACCAGCGAGCGGTGACACTGAGAATCTCCTCATGCAGTCGCACTGCCCCCGCCCCATAGAGTGACAAACGGCCAAGCAGGACGACGCGCGGAACAGCGTCGGACGTGTGCGCCAGACAGGCCCGCGAAAGGTCGTGATGGACGAAGCCTTGCGAAAGAAAGCGACCGAGCAGTCGTTGGACGACGCGATGTTGCAGGTGCAGTTGCACGATGTCGTCGTCAATTCCCTCCGGGGCGTTGAAAACGACGGGGCGGATGGGTGATTCCGTCCGCCATTGAAAATTGCGCGGGCCTTCTTCCGGTGCGGCTCGCAGCGTGTCCAACGTGACGGACCATGTCGGGTCAGCGCCGTGACGAACATCGAGGTTCGGGAAAACAAAACGATTGGGGGAATTCGCCGGGGCGGCTGTTTGCTTCAACGGTTCAGCACCGAGCAACTCAAGCGAACAGGAAAGCGCATCGCGGAGCTGATCCTGGTCGAGACCAATCCACTTGGAAGCGTCATTAATGCGGTTGCGGAGAACATCAATCTGCTCCTGCAATTTCTGGCGCTCGCGGGATGTTTCAAGTTCTTCATCAGCGGTCGCGCGTTTTTCCTTGTCGAGATCGGCGGCTTCGATTTCGGCAGCAAGCTTGTCGGCCTCATCGTGGCGAATGCCGGTGCGGATGGTGGTGGACAGGCGTTCTTCCAACACGGCGGCGAGGCTGCCGAGTTCTTTGCGGATGGTTTCCGTTTTGCGCACGAGCGCCCGCAGCACGCGGTCTTCCGGGCGCTGTGCGTAAACGAAGTAATGGCAGAACACTTCAGGCGACGGCTGGAGCTTGCGGTCAATGCGACCGTTGCGTTGCTCCAACCGGCTCGGATTCCACGGCACATCAAAATGGAAAAGATTGTGGCAGTGCGCCTGGAGGTTGATGCCTTCGCGCGCCGCATCCGTGGCGACGAGGATGCGGAGGGGATGCTCGTGCGGCGGAAGATTGAAGGCGCGTTTGATAGCCTCGCGTTTCTCAGGTGGGGTCGGGCCGTGATAGACCTCGATGCGATGCTCGGCGAGGTCAGTGTCGGCGACGGCGGAGCGGAGCATTTCGACGAGGTAGCGGCGGGTGTCGTCGTATTCGGTGAAAATGAGAAGACGCAAATCGTTCCACTTCCCGCTGGGGCACATGCGCTGGCGAATCCAGTCAAGGAGGTAGCGAATGCGCGCGTCGGGCTGGCCGCGCCCTTGGTCCGCCACTTTCTCCATTTCCGTTAGCAGGACTTTTTCGCGGGCAATGTTTGCACTTGTGGCGCTGCCAGCGGTGGCGGTGGTCGCGGCTTCGACTTCCTGGGAAACCAGTGCTTCTTGTTCTTCTTCGGAAAGTTGTGAGCGGTCGTCGTCACTATCAATCTTGTCAGCGAGCAGGTCGAATTGCGCCGTTGATTGAGTCGTTGGCGCGGCGGATGCGGCGGCAGCCCAAATCTTTTCCATTGTGCGCCGATGAACCGCGAGCGTGCGCGCAAACGCTTCGACGGACGAAAGGAGACGCTGTTGCAGATGCGACACGAGCAAGGAAGCCTCGGCCTGCTTGCGCTTGGTCGCGCCGGCGAGACGGAGTTGGCGGACCTGGCGGTATTCGTCGAGGAGCTTGGAAAGTTTTAGTTCGGGCGCATCAGGCGAAAGTCCAGTGATGTCCACTTGCACGGGTTTGCGTTCGGCAAATCCGCCAACAAGTTTTCGCAAATCTTCCTTGAGCCGGCGGACCATGACATCATTCAAAGTGCCCTTGAGCACTTTGACACCACGCGTGAAGCGTTGCGGGTCGAGCAATTCCAGCAACGCGCTGAAACTGTTGGAATGGCCGTTGTGCGGAGTCGCGGAAAGAAAAAGACGGTGCTCAAAGCGCGGGGCAAGTTCACGGATTGCCTTGGTAATCTTGGAATCTATGGCGTATTTCGCACCGCTCGCGGGCGCGGCATGGTGAGCTTCGTCGAGAATCAGAAGCGAGCCAGGGCGGAAATTATCGAGCCAGTCGCGAAGTGACGCGGTGTAGGTTTCGTCGATAAGCAGCTTGTGAGAGATGAGGAATCGCGGAAAAGTCGTCCACGGATTCACGCCGTAGCCGCGTTCCTGGCGGACGCGATCAATGTAGGCGCGGTCGAGAATTTCAAAGGTGAGGCCGAAGCGGGCTTCAAGTTCGTCTTTCCACTGAATGAGCATTGAAGGCGGGCAGGCCACGACGATTTCGCGGACGCGACGGCGCAGGAGGAGTTCGCTGGCGATGAGCGCGGCTTCGATGGTTTTGCCGAGGCCAACATCGTCGGCGATGAAGAGGTTTACGCGTGGCAGCAACAGGGCTTTGCGAAGCGGCTCAAGTTGGTAGGCGTCAATGCGAATGCCGGCACGGAACGGGGCTTGAAAGATTTTCGGATCGGTGGCGGTGACGCAATTCCAACGCAACGTGTGAATGTAGGCACTGAAGTGGCGCGCTTCGTCAAAGCCGCGTTTGCCTATCGAGGCCCAAGCTTCCCCGTCGAGGATTTCCGCATCGAGTTCGATTTCCCACACGACTTCAAGTGGCTGGCCCTGGGCGTCGTCGTCGAGACAGGCCATGCGGACGAACGTGCCCCTGCCCGAAGATGATTGGGTTGACTCGACGAGGTAGGTTCGCGTGCGCACGCGAACGACCTGCCCTTGACTTGGGGGGAGATGGTTCTTTTGCGAAACTGGTGGTTTGTCCGCTTGAACGGACGCGCTCATCGGCTTCCCTTTCCGATTGCGCGAGGGAGATTATAGCGACTCAAACGGCGAACAGATTCCAGAGCAGCCGAAGTGTTGCGGCATCCCGGAATCTGAAATTGTTCGCCAATGTGCAGGTTGAGTTGCATTGCCAGTCCACGTCGTATTGCGTGATCGTAACAAGACAACCGCGTGTGGACAATCCTTTGTGGAGGCTACGATCGGTTTCAGAAGGTGAAGGTGCGGGATTTATTTCCTACACAGCCCATGCATGGGAGCGAAAAGCGTCTTGGCCAAGGTGGCGGTGGACTGCGGATGTTCCATTTTCCAGTTCTTTGGGTGGTTCTCCATGAGGATTGGCGCGCAGACTTTTTGTATTTTCCTGTCGCCCCCTGTCAGCCATTGTCATACCATCTCAGTCATTCTATGGGCATGAAAATCAAATCAGCCGATCCCGCCCCGAGTGCCGCCCTCAAATGGGCCACGCTGCTCGCCAAACGAAGATGAGCCGCACGTTTACCAACGTTGATGATCGGGTTCTGCGTGAGGTGATCGCTAAGGCCCGCCAACGGCTCGTGTTTGTCGCTCCCGGCATCCGGCCGCCCGTGGCAGAAGCCCTGGCCAACGCCATGCAAGTCGTCCCCGTCGCCGCCATTCATCTGGTCCTTGACGTGGATGCGGAAGTCTGCCGGCTTGGTTACGGCGATAAGGATTTCAAAGGCATGGAGCTTTTGCAGGCTGCTGCCGCCAAACAAGGGCTCACAGTCAATCATCATCCGGGTATCCGTATCGGCTTGCTCATCGCGGACGATACCACCCTGATTTACAGTCCCACGCCCGAACTGATCGAAACCGAGTCGCGTCAGCCCGACAAACCGAACGCCATTGTTCTCCAAAATGAGCTTCCACCCCAGTTGGCCAACGCGTGTGCCGTGGGCAAAGAGGGCTTCGCCACGTTGGAGATCGGCAAAGACCGGATTGACACGCGCAAAGTTGAGGCCGTCAAACTCGAACTTCAGGACCGCCCGCCCAAGGAATTCAACGTCGCCCGCATTGAGCGCGTGTTCAGTTCGATGCTGCAATATGTGGAGTTGAACATTGAGGATTACAAAATCACCAGTCGCTCACTCCTGCTGAACCCGGAACTATTTGGCGTGCGCGATGTCGAGGTGGTGCGCCGCCTGACCAACCGTTATCACCTGTTCTCCGAAACCGATGCGCTCACGGTCGAAATCCCGCATGTCGGCGCGGACGCGAAACCCGACCCCAAGAAACCCAAGGAAAAGTTTGGCCCGCTCAGTATTGACCGCGAGCGCAACCGCATCAAAAAACGGTTTGTGATAGAGGCCGGGCGCTATGGAACACTCATCCTGCGGCGCAACGTTCCCGACTTTGAAAAGGAAATCAAAATCCTCGAAGCCCGGATCGCTGAGTATAAAACGGCGGTGCAGGAGCAGATCAAAAAGCGCACCGATGCCATCGTGGATGAATTGCTGAATGCCCTTCTTGACCACCTGAAAGCCGAGCCGCCGGAGCATTGGCAATCACGCTTTCTCGGGAAAAAGCCCACTGACGAAGACATCAAACGTCTCTTCCAGGAGGAAGTGCAAAGCGAGGTGGACCGGGTCAAGACCGATTTCCATCCCAAGGTCTTCACGGCCTACAAGGATGTCACCTATCAAACCTTTATTGACCCGAAATTCCGCGAGCTGATGGAAGACCACTTCGGCAAGACATCCATTGATCGTATCTTCCGCGAATACGATGCCGCTCCCGAGCGGCCACCCCGCGACCCGCAAAAGGAACTATTCAAGAAATGAACCTTTCACCCAAATTTGAAAACGCCCTGCACTACGCCGTCCTCGTGCATGCCCACCAGGTTCGCAAAGGTTCGGGCACCCCTTATATCGCCCACCTGCTGGGCGTGGCCAGCATCGCCCTCGAAAATGGCGCGAACGAGGGTGAAGCCATCGCCGCCCTGCTGCACGACGCCGGCGAAGACGCCGGTGGAGACGGCCGCATTGCCGACATTCGCCACCGATTCGGCGACGCCGTCGCCGACATTGTTCAGGGCTGCACGGATGCCGTGACCATCCCGAAGCCACCATGGCGCAAGCGCAAGGAGGATTACATCGCCCATGTCTCCACCGTCTCCGCGTCCGTCCGTCTCGTCTCAGCTTCCGACAAACTTTACAACGCCCGCGCCATCCTTGCGGATTTTCGGCAAGTGGGTGACGAGGTCTGGACGCGCTTCAAAGGTGGCAAGGACGGAACCCTCTGGTATTACCGCTCGCTGATCACCGCCTTTCGCCAGGCCAGCAAATCGCCCCTGATCGACGAACTCGACCGAGTCGTGACTGAACTCGAACACCTCGCCATCAAACCCGCCGGTGGAGGCTTCTGCCCGCCCGCCAATTAAACCTTTTATGTCTACTCAACGCTACTCCGTCACACCGCACCCGATTGAAACCCTGCTGACCTGGGTGAAGTCGGGCGAGATCGCGATTCCAGAAATTCAACGCCCTTTCGTTTGGGAAGCCACCAAGGTCCGCAATCTTCTGGACTCACTGTATCAGGGGTATCCCGTCGGCTACCTGATTGCGTGGCGCAATCCCACCGTGCGCCTCAAAGATGGTTCGCTCTCTGCCGGCAAACGCATCCTGATTGACGGTCAGCAACGTGTCACCGCGCTCATGGCCGCGTTGCTAGGACGTGAAGTCCTCACCAAGGATTACGAAACGGTGCGCATCCGCATCGCCTTTCATCCGCTGGAGGAAAAGTTTGAAGTGACCAATCCAGCCATCCAGAAGAACTCCGCTTGGATACCTGATGTGGCGGATCTGTTTTCACCCAACGCAAAGCTGCTTCAAATCACCAAAACCTACGCCGCCGCCAACTCCGGCGTAGATGCAGATTCCATCTTTGGCACACTCGACCGGCTCCGCAAAATCATCAATAACCATGTCGGCATCATCGATCTGGCGGAGGATCTCGACATCGAAACTGTCACGGAGATTTTTATCCGCGTGAACTCGGCAGGCGCCACGCTCTCACAGGCGGATTTCGCCATGTCGAAAATCGCCGCCAACGAATCCTATGGCGGCAATCAATTGCGCAAGGCGATTGATTACTTTTGCCACCTCGCCGTCGCTCCCGAGTTCTATACGCGCGTCAAAGAGGGAGACGCCGCTTTTGCCAAGTCGGAGTTCATGTCCAAAATGGCCTGGATCAAGGATGTCAAAGACGACATTTACGACCCGCTATACACGGACATGTTGCGCGTGGCCTTCACCTCGGAATTTAACCGGGGCAAGCTCCAGGATTTGGTTGCGTTGCTCTCCGGCCGCAATTTTGAGACGAAACAATACGAGGATAGTATCGCGGAGTCTTCCTTCGCCCAGCTCAAAAAAGGGGTGCTGAATTTCATGAATCAAACTCACTTCGAGCGATTCGTAATGATTCTCCGCTCCGCGGGCTTCATCAGCAGCGATTTGATCGGTGGCCAGAATGCGGTCAATTTTGCCTATATCATATACCTTCGTGGCCGGGCGGAAAATTTACCGGCAGCCCAAATTGAACGCCTCGTCAGGCGCTGGTATGTCATGAGTATGCTCACCGGCCGTTACTCCGGAAATCCCGAGACCTCCTTCGACTACGATATTCGGTTTATCGAGAAACAAGGGTTGGCCACCTATGCCAACGCTGTTATCGATGCTTCGTTGCCGGACAGTTTCTGGTCCACGCTGCTTCCGCAGCAAATGGATACTTCCTCCGGCAACAGCCCCTACTTTCTGGTCTATCAGGCAGCACAGGTGAAGCTGAACGAAAAGGGGTTCCTCTCCCGCGATATCACCGTGACCGATTTGATAATGAATCGCAGCGATGTTCACCACTTGTTCCCGCGCAATCATCTCAAGGGCCAGGGCCTAGACCGGGGTCGATATAACCAGATTGCGAATTACGCGCTCACCCAAAGCGAGATCAATATTGCCATCGGTGATGAGCCCCCCTCGGTGTATTTCGCTGAGTTGGCCACGCAGTGTAAAACGAAGAAGCCGATCTACGGTGGAATTACCGACCTTGATGAATTGAAGGCCAACCTCGCTGATCATTGCATTCCAGAAAACATGCTGACCACTCCCAATGAGGACTACGAGGCTTTCCTGACCGAGCGCCGCAAGCTCATGGCCGCCAAGATGAAACACTACTTCTCCAAACTGTAACCCCTCTTACGACTAGAAAGGACTTCTACAAGCTCACCATGAAAAACGAGATCACAATAAAAGAATTCACGGTCGATCAGGCCCGTCCGCTCCCGGTTTTTCTCCTCCTCGATGCCAGCGGCAGCATGGCTGAATCCGGAAAGATCGAGGCGCTCAATCGGGCCGTCGAGGAAATGCTCGCTACCTTTGCTGGCGAACCTGATGTGCGCGCCATGATTCAAATCGGGGCAATTGCCTTTGGAGGCGATGTCCGCGTTCATTTGCCACTCTTGTCCGCCGACGAGGCAAAAAAGAAATGGCATCCGCTGGTTGCTCAGGGCAACACCCCGCTGGGAGAAACCTTGACCAGATTACGCGTCATGTTGGAGGACAAGAAGTGCGTTCCATCCCGCTCATATCGCCCTACTCTCGTCTTGGTCTCAGACGGCCAACCCAATGACGAATGGCAAGCGCCGCTGAAACAGTTGCTTGAGTCGCCGCGCGCTTCCAAGGCTGCTCGCATGGCTATGGCTGTTGGTGCGGACGCAGACGTTCAAATGCTACAGGGTTTTCTTAATTCACCCGAGTCAAAGGTGTTTCAAGCGCATCAAGCGCGAGATATCCACAAGTTCTTCAAATGGGTGACGATGAGTGTCACCGTGCGCAGCCGCAGTGCCACCCCGGATAAGATTGCCCCTGTTGATCCCATGGATATCGATGAAATCCGCTACTAAACATCGACGTGTCAATCGCGCTGTCGTGCCGGAATTCTTTGGGGCGTCAATGCGCGGCCCCATGCATCAAAAGGCAGGACGCCCCTGCGAAGATGCTTGGAGTGGTCGGGTGTTTGTCACCGGCATTGCGATTGCAATCGCTGACGGCATGGGCTCGAAGCCTTGTGCCGCGCATGGGGCGCAATCGGCTTGCGCCTCGGCTATTCGGGGCGCTCGGTTGTGGGCTGGCGCTCCCCGCATTGGCTCGGAGTGGGTTTCCCGTTGGGTCGAGGCGCAATGGCGTTTTGCTGTCGCACCGCATGAACCCCAACATTGCGCCACCACCTGCCATCTGCTTGCCACCCATCCTGAGGCAGGCTTGATGTATGCCGGCCTTGGCGATGGCATGGCTCTGTTCCAAGAAGGAAATCAGGCTGTTCAGTGTCTGTCCTCACGCAACACCGGCAACTTCTTAAATGAAACGCTCGGCCTGGGCGTTAACCATCGGATGACGGACTGGATTCATGTCCAGATTCCGTTGCCCAAAGGACCTTGGATTGCCGTGCTACTGACGGACGGCATCGCTGATGATCTTCGCCCTGAAAAGCTCGATACTTTCGTAAAATGGCTGCGCAAAGAGATCGCACCCCATTCGCCAGCCGACCGCGCAACCGCGTTGCGAAGGGCCTTGCGCGATTGGCCTACCCCGGGACATCTCGATGACAAAACGGTAGCGGTATTACTCAGCCCCTGATCTTCATGCCCTCAACCCGCACCAAATCAACTGCGCCTGGACAGGTTGTCACTGACCTGGACGGCCACCGCTATACCTTGGACAAGTTGATTGGACAAGGTGGTCAGGGAGAAGTTTTTGAGGTCAGGGAAGGTCGCCTTGCCGTGAAACTCCTGCGGTCGGCCAACGAGGCCGAGCGGGAGCGAATACGCCGTTGTCTTCAGGCCGTAAAGCGATTGGATTTGGAGGGGCTGCCCATCGCCTCGCCAAAAGCCGTCTTGCGCCCACCGCACGTTGGCTACCTGATGCATCTGGCGGCGGGCATGTCTTCGCTTCGGTCAATGTTGAAGCCGCCGGCAGATGGCCGTAGCGTGTCCACATGGTATGTCGCCACGGGAGGATTGCGTGCGCGTCTCTGTCGGCTCGCCAGCATTTTTGAGGTGTTCGCCCGTATGCATGGCCGCGGTTTGGTTTACGGTGATCCTTCCCCCGGAAACATTTTGATAGCTTCGGATGCCGATGGCCAGCGGGCGTTCTTGATTGATGCCGATAATTTGCATGTCGAAGGCGATACTAAAGCATCCGGCCTTTACACTCCGGGGTATGGCGCTCCGGAATTGATCCGTGGCGAATCTGGCCCGAACACCCTCACGGATGCTTTCGCCCTGGGCGTCATCGCCTTCGAGATGTTGACCCTCGTCCATCCGTTCGTTGGAGATATGGTCCACGATGGCGAGCCGGAGTTGGAAGAAGCGGCGTTTCGCGGGGAATTACCCTGGATTGAACACTCAACAGATTTGGGCAACAAATCTTCTCGGGGGATTGACCGCCAAATCGTGATTTCCCCTGAATTAAAAAAACTCTTCATGCGGATGTTCGAGGATGGCCTTAAAAATCCACTCGCGCGCCCCGGTTTGGGGGAATGGGTTGCCGCATTTTGTCAGGCTGCGGATGTCACTATTACCTGTCCCCGTTGCACCGCGACCTACTACTCGCCGAAATCAACCGCTTGTCCTTGGTGCGCCCAGGCCCGCCCGGAATTGAGTTTGGCTCTATTTCATCTTTGGGATCCGGAGATTAGTCACAAGTCGGGAGGTCAGGGAGGCGACTTTGTCACGACAGCCAAGGGAGCCCGCCGTTCCTTGGCACTAGTGGTTCTTTCCCCCAAAGAAGCAGTCCCGATACTGCGTCGGCACGTTCATAGTGACCATCCTGCAGACCAAACCGATGAGCCGCTGGTTGAGGCTGTCAGGACAAGGGCCGACGCCATCCGGGTGCGAAACCTGACCAAACAACCACTCTTGCTCGTGAAGCACGAAGGCCACGTCAGAACCACCGACAAATTGGATGTAGGCGCGGAAAAGCTCCTCCCGGTTTCGTCAGTAGGGCACAAGTGGTATTTGCACTTCGGTTCGTTGGATACTCTGCATCGCGCCGTCCTTTTCACACCAATGCCCTGATACCATGGAAATCGCCAGGCTCCAACACGGTAAGATTCAGACTCTCGACGTCGTCCCGCTTACGGATGTTACTCTTGATAGAATTCCACAGAACGGGCAGGAGTTGGTGCTGACGCGCATTGGAGACCTTCCTGCGCTAATCCTTCCGGGCCAGGCCCAGCCGCTTGTGATTGACGCTGCCGATCCGAGCTGCCGGCGAGATTTACATCGGTCGATTGATCAGGCATCTCCTCGGCTGTGTTGGTTGGTGGGGGTTCACCATGAGCGTAATCAGGTTGTCGCCTTGACGATCCAGATTCACGAGTTCTCTGAGCGCATTTTAATTCCTGAACTGAAAATCGGGGTGGCCGAAAAGCTAGTGGCCGATATTGGCCGACAACTGACGCGCAAATTATCAACCGAGGGGGCCTGCAATTGGTTGGCGGAACAGTTGCTCATCGCCCCCATCGCGTCCAGCCAATTGGCGCGCGTCATTCTTGTCGGCCGGCCTGAAGCTCAAAGTCAGACCAAGCAGACTATTCGCATTTTGGGGACTCGTTACGCTCTTGATGTCCAAAAATCTCGGGAGAATGGTTGGCAGGCGTTCCGGCTGACCCGCCCCAAAACGAGTCTCAAACCGGAGGAGTATCGTCCGGTCATCCTCGCGGAAGGTGATTTCCAGTTTGTTGACCAGACCGTTGCCGGCCAGATGCGTCAGGGCATGGCTACCGAGCTTGACCAAATTGTTCGCACCGCCGGGAGTTACATGGGCGTTTGGTTGGAATATCAGGAGATGGAAACCAGAAATATCGTTGAAGAGGCAAAACGGTTTGGCTGGTTAAGCTATGATGGCCGTTATCGTCTTCCTGACGGCGCTTGGTGTTTTCAATTGACCGCAGATAGCGAGTGGACACCATCGCAACTCTGGCAGGGAGTCACCGCCGACAAGGACTTGGAGGCATCCACAGACATCCCGAATGTCCTTACAAATATGCCATCTGGTGACGAGGAAGCCTCTGACTTCAACAAAGTCCCGCGTGATTCCAAACCGGCATTTCGTGGCGCTTGGGCCGGCAGTGACGCACAGAGCCTTCGCCTCCGCCCGGATTCACAAGAAACTGAGGTTGTCCCGCCTGAACGCGGCTATATCCATGTCAGCTTGCGCGGTGACTTTAAGCGAATGGCGCGCCGACGCGAGGCACATACGCGCATCGCAACGGCCCAAAACTCCATCCCCCAGCTCGCGTTATTGCTCGAAAATCGACCCGTCCCGGTCCGGCAAATGACCAAGCCGTATGAGCCATTGTCCAAGGCCGCCAAGGCCAAGTTCCGTGGCACCCCGACTCCGCGGCAGATCGAGGCGATTAACATTGCTTTGAACACACCAGACATTGCCGTCATCCAAGGGCCGCCAGGCACCGGTAAAACTCGCACAATTTCGGCCATCATCGAGCGTCTTACCGAGATTGCCAAAGATCAGGATGCTACCTTTGACCGGGTGTTGTTGACCAGCTTTCAACATGATGCCGTGGAGAATGCCGCCGCCATGACCGAGATCTTCGGGCTGCCTGCAATGAAGATGGGCCGGCGGCGTGGGAGCAACTCCGATAGCATACCGCTGAAAGCATGGGCCACCCGGACTGTGTCCGAGTTGGAGGCGGATTTGGCTGCCAGCTCCAGGCGGCCATTGCGCAAGTTGTTGGAAATGGTCCGGATCAGGCATGCGGCCTATGTCCAATCGCCGGGCACAGACGCCGAAGCCGCCACGATGCTGATGGAGTTAGGCTCATCGGCTGGCGGCTGCCTTCCGGCGATGCTGTCAGATAGGATTGTCAGTGTTGCCAACCGCTTGAAGCTCGGGATGGCGGGGTTGGATGACGAACGCGGTGATGCTGTTCAGGTGGTCCGCGGGCTCCGCATTCAGAAAGAGTCATTCGCAGACGACGGCCCTCGGATGGCTTGGCGCGTATTGGATAAATTGTCTGCGGAGACTTGGCTCACCGCCGAAGACCGCGCCCTTTTGCAGAAGGCCAAAAACTGGGAGGCATCAAAGCCGCCCGATTTCCTGACCGCGATGGAAAACTTGAAGAACCGGCTTCTGGATGCCCTGCAAACGGCAACCCCGCATTCCCGAACCCCACTGATAAACGACGAAGTGGTCAGTGTGCTTGATGAATTGGTTTCGACGATTGAATCGCACGTTCAGACGGATGTTGAAGAGGGACCCGAGATGGCACTGGAAGAACTGATTCAAGACCTCAAGCATGATCCTGCCGGATTGCGCGAAGCCGTGGAGCATTACACTGTCGTGCTCGCAGCGACATGCCAGCAGGCGGTCAGCGATCGAATGATGGAACTGCTTTCCGACGATCTCGAGTTCGAGAATGTCATTGTGGATGAGGCGGCCCGCGCAAATCCTCTCGATTTGCTGATTCCCATGAGTCGTGCCGCCCGCCGGATTATTTTGGTGGGGGATCACCGACAACTGCCGCACCTCCTTGAGCCTGAAGTCGAGCGCGAACTCGAACAATCCGTGCGAGATGAAACTCGCGTCCAGATCCGCAAGAGCCTCTTTGAAAGATTGTTCCTCCATGTCAAAAGTTTGGAACAGCAGGATGGCGTCAAACGCTGGGTGACGCTGGATACCCAATACCGGATGCATCCAGTGCTGGGGGCTTTTGTGAGCGACGCTTTCTACAAGGATCACGGTGAAGCCTTTTTCTCGCCTGAGGAAGCCGCGCAGAGCCCGCAATTTGCACATGGCTTGGGCGGACCTTATGAGGGTAAACTCGCGGTTTGGAAAGACCTGCCCATTTCCGCCGGAGCGGAGGAGCGCGCCGGCTATAGTTGGAAACGTCGCTGTGAGGCGGAATGGATCGCGGGCGAAACACGCCGGCTTCTCGATCAGTCTCCCGGTTTGAGTGTTGGGATCATTTCCTTCTACGCCGCGCAGGTCGACGCCATCAAGGATGCCATGCAGCGTGTGGAACTCACCACGCTGGATGATGACGGCACGTTGGTCATCGCCGATCGCTGGCGCAGCACCGTTAATGCACACGGCGAAGTTTGCGAGCGTCTTCGCGTCGGGACGGTGGATGCGTTCCAAGGTAAGGAATTTGATATTGTCATCCTCTCGTTGACTCGCTCAAACCGGGTTCAACCCGCCGAGGAAAAAACAATACGCCGCAAGTTTGGCCACTTGTTGCTCGAAAATCGCCTTTGTGTCGCGATGAGCCGTCAAAAAAGGTTGTTAATCACCGTCGGGGATTCGGCCATGGCCTCAGACGCTGTTTCCCGCTTCGTTCCTGGCCTAAACCAGTTCCAAAAACTCTGCCGCAGCAAAAATGGCGCGTTCTTTTAACCCCATGCAGCTCGCTCTTAATTACGGCCCCAGACCCGCATACAGACATGATTGGGCACAGCGGGTTTATCTCGTATGGCCCTGCGCAGCCTGGCGGGTGGTAGCGCCCATGCCCTCGGACCGCCGGATCAATGTCCTACAAAAGGCAGTGCTCGGATTGAGCCGATGTGGGTCTTTCACGGTTTCTGAGATCGCCGCCAGACTTCATCTCCATCCCCAACTGATTGAAACCATCGGCATGGAGTTGGTCGGTTCGGGTTGGGTGGACCCCAAAACTTGGCGGCCCACGTCCAAGGGATTGGCCATGCTCAAAGAGGAAGAGGAAGCAATGGATTCCTTGGTCTCCGGGTGGGTGTTTCAGGATCCATGGACCGGAGACCTTTGGCCGTTTTTTGCCCGGCAACTAAAACTGCAGGAAGCCATCCCCGCTTCAGGCCACGGTCGCTTGAGCTTGTCGCTGGAAACCGGTAAGGGCACGATAAAAGTCTACGCTTGGTGCCTAGATTCTCCGCCAAGTCCAGGACAACCGGCCACCGAGATGGTCCTTAAGGCGATCAAACTTTTTCGGCGTCGGGAAAAACTGAAAGGCTCAATCCGTTGGGCCGAGTCCGGCTTGGATGATTTCATATCCGAAGGTTCATCTGAAATGCTCGCCCGCATCGCTTTCATAAGTGACCAGCCTGAACCAGTCGGATTGGTCACCTATGGATATTTGCCCGAAGGAGGCGGACTGCCGCCTCAGATTTGCGACCCTTTTGGGTTTGTGGGAGACGATAAGATGTGGCGACACCTGCAAAACCTTGCCGGATGTGATGATGCGGCGTCGGCTGCGCATCGGGAATTTTTGCGCCTCGCCCAGGTCAAGGACGCGCCGGCGTTCACAGAGCAGTTGAAACTTCATCGCCTAGCTGCCGAAGCTCAACTGCTTGATAGCCTTTCCCTCAATATTAAAAGCTTCCCCGCCATTTTTGACCACCTCGCGGATGCACAGAATTACCTTTCGCTTGCGATCAAATTGGGAACTGATCCGCAGGGGCAACTTGCCTCGACAATTCAGTTCTGCCGCAAGGCACTCGAAGCATTATTGAAGGAGGTTGCCCGCCAGTCGCCTCTCACCGACGCATACAAATCTCTCACTGGCAACGCTTCTCTTGACCGGGCCACCGTGGAGAAGATTGCTTCCGACGTTGGATTCACCAGCCCGTTGCCAGAAAAAATACGCGAGGCCATCGGCGGAGGGAGCGATACCAAAGAACGCATCAAAGGCATCGGCCGAAACCTCAAAAATGTTTTCAGTCTCAATGCTGCCATCGTTGCCACCCTTCTAGCCTGCTCCAGAGACAGCATGCATCCCTTTCGTCAGGCGGCAAAACGTGACCCCGAACTGATCACCAAGTTCATCGCCATAATTGATGCCGGTAATCCCGCCTCCCACGACGAATCTCATAACTCCAGGCCCAGGCATTTCACCGCCTCGGAAGCAATGGCGATCCACGACCTCACAATAGAGGTGGTGGCCTCCCTTCTCAATCTGCCACTTAGGAAAGCTCAATCATATGGGAAAGAATAAACACAAACACCGGCAAAATGTGTCGCAGACGGCAGTGCCTACTCCGTCGCCTCAACCCGCCACGGTCGCGGTTACGCCCAGCGCCATCGCGCCCGTCACTCCCGCGCAGGCCGGGGAGGCCATTGCCAAACTGGCTGGTCAGGCCAATAACCTGATCACGGAAAACGAAATCAACAATCCGCCAAACCCACCGCCTCCGCCGGCCGCGTCAGAGATTGATCCCGTAAAGCTTTGGCAGTCGGCCCACGAGGCTAAAGAGTTGTTCGAGCGTGCAACAACTCGTGTGGATGAAGCGGAAGCAAATGTGAAGCAACGCGAGGTCGAGGTGCAGGAGCTGAGTGCTAAAGTTCACAAGCGCGAGGAAGAACTGGGCAAACAAAAGGAGGAGCAGCGCAAAGACCAGCGCGAACTTGACGAACGAAAGGCTGCGCTTGAGCGCCGGGAAAAGGAAGCCGTTCTGACGGAGGAAAAACTGAAAGAACGTGAAATTGAGGCGGAGGCTGGCTTCTTGCAGCAACGGCGGCAGGCACTCGCCAAATTGGACGAGGAGGCCAAGGCGTTGGCCCAGCAGATAGCCAATCACCATCAAAGTTATCTCGAAGGTATAAAAAAATACGAAACCGAGCTGCGTGAAATCCGTGTGCGGGAACTGGCAGGTATCGAGGAAGTCACCCAGCAGTTGCAGTCGGAAAAACAGGTGGTGGCCAAGTTAAAACGCGAGGCCGAATGGGCTAAGCAGGAGTCCGAAGAGATAAAGGCCAATTGGGTCGCCAGAGTGGAGGCCAAGGTTGTGGAAGCCGTTGCCGAACGCGAGAGTCGCTTGCAGAGTGCGTTGGCTCGATGCAAAGAGTTGGGCGATCGGGTCAGCCGCTACGAAGAAACCGAACGCGTAGCCGCTGGGAAGACCCGCGAAGAGTTGATGTCTGAATTGAATGCCGTCCGGAGTCATAACGCCAAATTGGTATCCGAGCTTGCCCGGAAACCGGGTGATGATCAGGTGGCCCAGTTGAGGAACTTGGAAAGCGAGAAAGAGACGCTTCTTTCGGATTTGGGTCGGTTGCGTCAAGAAAATCAAATCCTTCAGGTCCAATTAGGCAAACTATCCATTGGCGTAGCCGAAATGCAGAATCTCAGGGACCAAAAGTCCGCATGGGAAAGCCGGGAAAGAGCGCTGCGGGCTTGCGTGGAAGACCTCCAGCGCGAACTGGGTGAACTGGTCGACAAATCAAAGGCCCAACGCGTGTTTCCCAGCCTCACCGCGATGGACGACAATCCCGAGCTGCAGTCTCCCCCGGAAAGAGGTCGCGACCGGATAACTTCTCTCAAGACCTTTGTGGAGGAGATTCGCAACCGGATTGGCCTCGAGAAACTCTTCTATCGCGAGGAGGATGTCCGGGCATTCCTCGCCGGCCTAGCCACCAGCCGGCTTCATTTGCTTCAAGGCATCAGCGGCACCGGGAAAACCAGTTTGCCGCGGGCATTCGTCCGCGCGATCGGTGCCAGATCGGAAATTGTGGAGGTGCAATCGGGATGGCGGGACCGGAACGACCTGCTGGGATATTACAACGCATTTGAAAGGCGTTATTACGAGTCGGAATTCCTTCAGGCCCTCTATCGTGCCCAACAACCCCAATACAGCAATAATCCCTGCCTGATTGTCCTTGATGAAATGAATCTGTCTCATCCGGAACACTACTTCGCTGATTTTCTGTCCGCGCTCGAACAGCGTCCCAACGACCAGCGCATCAGCCTGTTGACCGCCAGGGTGGATGGTGCTCCACGCTTGCTGGAGGAGTTCCGGTGGCTGCGAATTCCGTCAAATGTCTGGTTCATCGGCACTGCCAATCATGACGAAACCACTAAGGACTTCGCGGACAAAACTTACGACCGGTCGCATGTCATGGAGTTTCCGCGCCATCCTAAGGCTTTTACGGCCACCCCTCAGAACAGTCCTGTTCCGGTGACAATGGGTGCGCTGGAAAATGCTTTCCAGAAGGCCAGAGAGACCCACGGGGAAGCATCGATCCGGGCAAAATCCTTCTTGGAATCCTCACTGGCAACAAATCTCGCCAAGCTCGGCATTGGGTGGGGAAACCGCTTGGAGCGCCAAATGGAATCGTTTATTCCCGTGGTTGTCGCTTCTGGCGGAAGTTTGGGAGAAGCCGTTGATCATCTGGTTGCGACAAAACTGCTGCGTAAGCTCCGGGGCCGGTTTGACATCGGGGCGAATCAATTGAAGGAATTCCAGGAGCACCTGATTAAGTCTTGGGATGCACTGGAAAAGAACCAGCTCCCGGAAAAGTGTTGTGACTTGCTGGATCGGGAGACAAAACGCTTGAGCGGCGGAGCAACCTGACCGCAAGATGGAAACCGAGTGGCGCAACCGAATTACCGGGACTTGCCAGCCGAATCCTGAGGTTCTGCCATTCTTGGGGCTTTGGAGTTCCACGCGCGACGGCAGCGCTTGGCCGGGAACGAAGCAGGACCTGGAACGTCCGGATTCCGCCAGTGAGCCAACGGAGACACTCTATCAGAGCTTGCGTAGTCTGGCAGACACGCTGCGGCCACTGTTTGGGAAAAACCTGCAACGCTGGCAAAAGATGGTCCCGATGGATCCGACCATTACCGCGGATTTGGCATTGCGTGATTATGAGACGGCTTTGATTCAGGCGCTGCCACACATCGAAACCCTTAGTCATAACCCGCGCGGACATCTGACGATTGAAGAAATAAGGGAAGACGTGGGCCGCGCCCGCAGAGTCTCCCATCGTGCGGTGGCAACTCTGGCCGCACACTCCGAAGATTGGCAAACGCGAACTTTCCTGGGCGTCCGGCCTAGGCGAATCTTGGCAGAATCCCGGCAGGACCAGTGGGACATTTATGAAAACCGCGCGGTTGCCACCCTTCGGAAGCGGATTCTCGGCGTCCTCAATCCACGCCTCCAGAAGCTCAATCAGATTTTGCGCGCGCTTGATGAGGCGAGTGAACATTCCGCCGCCATGCGCGGCACTCGCTTTCGCGCCCGCCGGCTCTACGAACTTTGGGGTGAGGCCTTTGAAAGCCATCCGAGTCGCGATCGTCTCGCGAAACTCATTGCGGACTTGGATACCGCTCGGACGAAATTACTCGCCTTGGCAGACACGTTCCTTTTGAGGCAAATGCCGAATTTCTCAGCCGTCGAAAGTCCCTTGCATTCCACGAATGTTTTCCAAAGTGATGAGCATTACCGGCAGGCTTTCAATCTATGGCACAAATGGGAGCGGGTGGCTTCACTCAGGCCGCCCACCCCGGATGAGCGTGCTTCCAAGCGCAGACGCGCTTGTGAGGATTGGGATCTCTTCGTCCTGCTCCTGACTATAAGGGCTTGCCGGCAACTCGGGCTTGCTCCAGCAGGCACTGCGGCCCAAACGATTGCTCTTGGAGCGCGCATCGCCTTGGAACGTCTCTGGACTCTCCAGATTCAATCAGACCGTTCCATCCTCTTGGAATGGAATGGGACGCCTTGCTTGCAGATAGTGGGTCTCTATACCAATTGGGCGGCTCAATCGGAAAAACATGCCACTTCGACCTTCAATGAGTTACTTCAGGCTCAGGAACATCGTCATCCTGTTCTAATCGTAAGCGTTGATGATTCCAGTGCATTGCCCCCGGACTGGTCACCTGGGGTGTTGAAAACATTTCATCGTCTCCGCTCCGCAAGTCTTCTTGCCGACAATTTGGGTTTGGTGGAAGCATCACCGCTGAAGATAGATTCCACTGAATTGGTGGCTCGAGCTATCCGCTGGGTCACGGCAGAGGAAGAATGGCCAAAACTTCCGATTTCCAAATCCGTGCCGGGGTGGGGAGAAGTGTGGCCTGAATTGACCAGACAGGAGGGTTTCAGCGAAAGAGGGCAGGAGATTTTGTTTTCTCGGCCGCCGTCTGAGTTCCTGGTTGAAGATGCCAAGGTCCGCGTCTTACGTGAGAAGGAGCAGTTGCAGCACACTGTGACCGCTCGTGAAAAGCTCAAGGATGAAGAACGGCATGCCAAAGGCGACCGGCGGGCGCTCGCTGACATAAATATCCGAAAGAAGGAGCTCAGCGCACGCGAGGCCCAGGTGGAAAAATCATGCACAATCTCGCTTCTGATTCGCGACTGCCTTGTTGACGTGCGTGAACGCTTTCTGCAGATCGAATGTTGTCCGTGTTGCCGCTCCTCCTTGGTCGAGAGGCAGGAAGGCGCCAACATCATGACCTGTTTGGACTGTGGCTCTGAGTGGGGTCGCCGCCCCTGTCCAAGATGCCATGCGAATTATGCGTTCATTGTCCCGCACGATTCAGATACTGATATCCCACCGGAACACTTTGATCCCGTGCGCATTTTCGGTGCGGACATGTGCGCATCATTGTTGCCGCCAACGACGGCGCCGTTTCATGCGCGTTCAACTCAATGCCCTCGATGCAGTAATGAGCCTCAATTGGCATTGTCTGGCCGGGAGTCGGCTTATGAACGACGCCAACCGGCGAATAAGCTCGTTCCCGCGTGAAGACTCACGCCGCCATTTTCTGTGACTTTTGCGAACCGGGGCGTGTCCGCCGGACATATCCCAACTTAGGATAAGAACACTATGGCCAAAACCAAAACCCAGGCCTTCAGCCGCCCACCGTGGGAGCGGATGATGCGCTTCCACCACCTGATCAAGGAAAAGTCCTATCCCAATTGCAACAAAGTGGCCAAGGAGTTTGAAGTGTCGTGGCGGACCATCATGCGCGACGTGGATTTTATGAAGTGCCGGCTGAAACTTCCACTGGAGTTTGATGCCCAGCAAAACGGATATTACTACACCAAGCCCGTGGAGCAGTTTCCGCAAATGCCCTTCACCGAGACCGAGGTGTTCGCCATGCTCGTCGCCCACAAGGCCATCGCCCAATATCGCGGCACGCCGTTTGAACATCCGCTGGCGCTGGCCTTCCGCAGGTTGACCGGCCAGTTGGATTCGTCCACCAAGTATTCGCTCGGCAACCTGGACGAGGCACTGTCCTTCCGCCCCTTCGCACCCGAGGACACAGACCTCGAATCGTTTGAAATTCTCACCCGCGCCTTGAAAGAACGCCGCGTGCTGAAATTCCAATACCGCAATCTCGGCGCGGAAAAGGCCCAGGGCCGGCTGGTGCATCCCTACCACTTGGCCTGCGTGGACAACCACTGGTATCTGTTCGCCTTCGACGTGAAGCGCGATGCCATGCGCACGTTTGCGCTGCCTCGGCTGAAATCCCCGGAAATCACTGCCGAACGTTTCACCATCCCGAAGAAATTCAACTTGAGTGAATACCTGAAAGGCAGCTTGGCCGTATTCAAGGGCACGGAAGACTACGAAGTGGTGGTGGATTTCGATTCCTGGGGGGCTGATCTGATCCGGGGCCGGAAATGGCACGCCAGCCAGGAAATCACCGAACTCCCGCGCCGCCAACTCCGCTTGCGTTTGCGTTTGAACAGCATCGAGGAAGCCGAACGTTGGGTCCTGAGCTGGGGCGCGCACGCCACCGTGGTTCGCCCGCAGGCGTTGGCCAACCGCCTCTGCGAAACCGGCAAAGCCCTCCAGTCCCGCTACGAACCTCAATGCTGACGTATGACCGACAACGCCAAGCTCGAATCCTTTGAAGAAGAGTTCCACGTTCTCTTCGAGCAGCTTGAAACGCTCCAGTCGCAGATTCACAAAAAACTCTCAGATTACGCGGATGGTAAGACATTAAAAGGGAACGAGCTTGTGGGTTGGTTGGGGGAGATTTACGGAAAGCTTCTGCTCAATGGAAAGCTGGTTGATGACAGCGAAGAGCATGACCTCGTAACCCCAACTGGGTGGCGGGTGTCAGTAAAAACCAGAAAGGGGTTTAACGTCGGATGGCAACGCAGCAGCGCCATCCCCAAGATTGAGGGTGAAGGCTGCCCCAGTCATCTTTTGTTCGTCCATTTGAGCGACGATTATTCCGCCGAACGAATCTGGCTCTATTCCTGGCCGGAACTGGTCGCCGAAAACAGGTTCACGAAGCATATCGTTCGCGGGTCGCACCGTTCCTTTATCTTTTCCGTCGATGCCAATAAGGACAAGCCTCGGCTCGTCTATTGCAAGCCCGCTAACCCTTGAATTACTAGCGGCTTGCGTTGCATGCATCTCCTCGTCCCGCTTGGAAATATTTCCAATTTATTTCGGGAGTATGTAGATAACGCAAATTGCGTCCTTCGTGCGGGGCTTAATGGTAGCAGTGTATTCGGCGGGCGGCATCTCCGTCCGAAGCGCAAGGAGATCGCGAACGGCCTGCGGCCTCGGCAAGCACTGGTTTTTATAGTTTTGGTGCCAATTTGCGTTATCTACATACTCCCGATTTATTTTCTGGTATGACCACATTTGTCATATCCGGTGTGCGATGCTGATCTCACCATGAAAAAGCGTGTGAGCAAGACCGACAAAACCGACTTCACCGAGGAGGCCGCGCTGGCCTTTTTTGCGCGACACTTGGACGAACAAAAGTGGAATTATCACCGCGTGGGCGACGGACCAACGCTCTTCAGCGGCTTCAACGGCGACGATGCGCTCTGGGACTTCAACATGTGCGCCCGCCAGAAAGGCGACGGCCTGTTCTTGCTGGGTGTCAACTCGTTCATCCCCAACAAAGCCCGGCCCGAAGGCCGCGCCGCCTGCACGGAACTCCTGTCCCGCATCAATTTCGAGCTGTCCCTCGGCTGCTTTGAGATGAATCACGAGGACGGCGAAATCCGCTTCCGCACCAGCATCGTCTTACCCGCCGCTGACATCACCAACGGCGTCGTCGAGCATCTCCTCCGCTCCAACCTCGCCATCGTGGACCAGCGCTTGAAGCAAATCATGGCCGTGCTGTATTCCAACACCACCCCTGCGGATGCTTTGAAACTCCAGGAGCAAAAAACCGAATCCAAACCGGAGCCCCGCTTCGAACTGAATTGAAGCGCATTACTATGAAGCAGGGCTGCAATCCCGATTGGGCGGACAAACCTGCCAAGGAAAAAGAAGCTCCACCCCCGCTGCATATCGCACCCAATGAAGGCAAGACCGAGGTCATCTGCTCCTGACAAGCAGCAGACAGACGACGTGCTTTCTAATTTCCTATCAACATGCGCTTCCAGCTATTGAACCACATGGCTATTTTGCCGTCTGGTTCCAATGGCGGCAACATCACCTGCCGAAACCCTCGTTCACAATGGACGAGCACGCACTCGTGGTCGCGGAGATTGCGGAGCTTGTGCGGCTTGATTTTGTGCTCCTCGGTTTCGTTGTAATTCACATTCCTTTTGCCGGCACTGTAACCCCATGAGCGTTTTACGACCCGTTTTTTGCCGATAAAATCGGCGGCTTGGACGGCATCGGCTTCGTCAGCAGAGCGGAATATCATCCGGTTGCGAAGATTCAGGGTCAGGACTTTTGATTTGTCGTTGCCGAGCGGTGGAACAAGCGAAGTCGTGCTTTGTGCGGCAGCAACGACGGTGGCGCCGGCCTCCCGGATCACATCCACGCAATTGTAATCGCTCGTGCCGTCTTCGCTGGCCGTCATGAACCGCTGTGCCTCGTCGGCCCAGAGAATGAGCAAATTGTCCTTCGCGCGGTCCATCTTGGTTTTGTCGAAGCGGCGCAAGGCATGATTGTAGTAAAGCAGCTTCAGGAATGTGTTCACATAACGCCGTTCGGTCTGAAACTTTTGTGGCATCGTCGTGAGGATGATTTTGCCTTGGTCAATCGCCGAAAAATCAAAAGTGCTTTCGCCGGTGCAAAACACCTCGGCAACGTCCGGGGTCAGGAAGTATTGAAGGTAATTGCCGATGGTTTCTCGGACACCGCCAAATTGCTCGGCTGGCTGGGTGAGAAAACGGTCAAGAAAGTGTGCGTGAAGGGCGGCTCGGCGTGGTGTTTCAAGGAGATTTTCGAGATTTTCCATTTCTTCTTCAAGCAGATCCCGATTGGACAACAATTCATACGCATCAAGCAATGTCACGGGGCGGCTCAATTCAAAGAGTATTTCGAGCGCGTGCGCGATGTGGGTCTGAGCCTGGCTTTTGAAAAAACCTTTGTCCCCGCCCTGGCCAAGACTCGTGGCGGTGTCCACGATGAACTTGGCGTAGGTGGAAAATGGAATACTGCGGTCGCCGGTCAGATTGTAGCGATTCGGTGGCATCCACTGCGAATCGGTGACGTTTGAACGGATTTGCAAATGAATCAAATCATGTTCGCGACCGTAGTGACGCGCCATTGCCGCGAGCGTTTCCCAATAAACGCCCTTTTCGTCAACGCACAAGCCGCCCCAGGTCGGCTCGTTTTGAAACACTTGATGCGCCAGTTGGTTGATGCCGGAGCTGGTCTTGCCAGAGCCGGTGTCGCCGGTTATGAGCCAGCCGCGACAGAATTGATTGCGTTTCCACTTCAGACCGCCGAGTCGCGCGACGCAGACCTTGGGATTGCGAGGGACGAACAAGAGCCAGGCTGCGATGATGGCCAGAAGAAATCCGCCAACCGCCATAAAGTATTGCGGATGCCGCAAAGCGAGCATTATGTCTGGCGGCAGAATTATCGGGTCGAACGGAATGAGGTGAAGTTTCATCGCCACGCCCTCCCGATGAGATAGCCACCGAGGAGACAGGCGAGCGCGGCAAAAAATGCGGCAGTGCGGGTTATCCGAACGGAACGTTTGCCCATCGGCTGATCCCGAATCGCCTCCAACAAGGCAGATGATTGGACCTGAAATGTCCGTGCGGCGTCCGCCAGCTTGCCTATGTCAGCCCGAAATTCGGAAAACGCGGGAATTTCCCGGCGGCGAAGTTCATCCCAATGCCGCTGGTGGATTCGGAACAGTTCAACGAGCAGCAAAACCGCTTCATCTTCTTCCAACCGATGCTTTCCGCGCCAATCGGCAACGGCCTTGGTGAATTCCTCGTCGAAGTCCGGCGGCTGTGTGGTGGGCTTGGACATCACTTTGCTGGCAGAAGCAGGTTTGCGGCTGATTCGATTTCAGCGAAAAGTTTCCGCTGCCAGGTTTGGATTCGTTGCCGATCCAGCAGGCTGAACGAAGCATGTTTTGCTGCTGCCGAAATCGTCAGGTTCTCCGCGTTGAGCGCCTCGACCAGCCAGTCCTGCATCCGGGTCATGGTGATTTCACGTCCGCCGAGTTTGTCGGCCAGAAGTGCCCGGACTTCGCTCGATTCAAAAATGGCGAAGCTGTCACTGTGCGCAGCGTTGCGAACGACAACGTAATTGCAACGGTTTTTGAATTCATCGGTCATTCGTTGAATTTGATCCACGCTGTCCGATTCGTGATTCACCGGCATGACCAGGGTGAGCTTGGAGTCAAACGCGG